>CAXNND010000175.1:0-4933 GCA_964203105.1 Desulfamplus sp. | reverse complement strand
ACTGGAGATGCAAAACGATGAACTCAATCGGACACAAGCTGATTTGGGGACAGCGGTGAAACGTTATTGCGATCTCTATGATATGGCACCTGTCGGCTATTGCACTCTCAATGAAAATGAGGTTCTCCTTGAGGCAAACCGCACCATAGCCGACATGCTTGGTCTGGAGAGGAGAAAATTAGTGAGGCAGAAAATAACCCTTTTTATCCACAGGGAAGACAGGAATATCTATTACCTGCACCGCAAGAAGCTCTCTGGTAGTGGTGAACTCCAGATATGCGAACTGCGGATGGTGAAACAGGATGGAACTATATTTAATGCACATATTGAGGCAAAAGCCGCACAGGATGAATACGGAGAGTCGATGTGCCGCATGGTAATCAGCGATATAACAAGAGAGAAGCGGTTACAGGAGCAGTTGAATCAGGCACAGAAGATGGAGTCAATGGGAAGGTTGGCGGGCGGTGTGGCACATGACTTCAATAACATGCTTGGGGTGATCCTTGGTTATGCAGAGATGATTATGGATAATATTGAGCCATCCGAGCCGATTTATGAAGATCTCAAGGAGATACAAAATGCTGCAAACCGTTCCGTTGATATTGTCAGACACCTGCTGGCATTTGCACGCAAACAGGCTATCTCTCCACAGGTTATAAATCTGAATGAGGCAGTTGAGGGGATGCTAAAGATTCTGCGGCGTCTTATAGGTGAGGATATCACCTTGGAATGGATGCCTGGAGAGCCACTCTGGAGTGTCTGCATGGATCCTTCCCAGCTTGATCAGATTTTAGCAAATCTTTCTGTTAATGCCCGTGATGCCATTAACGGTGTGGGCTATATATCCATTGCAACATCCATGATCACATTTGACAAACCATTTTACTCTGAACATACCAGTATTATGCCTGGAGAATATGTTCTGCTTACCGTTAGTGATAATGGCAGTGGAATTCAAAAGGAGAATATCTATAACATTTTTGACCCCTTTTTTACAACCAAGGAGTTGGGCAAAGGTACTGGACTTGGACTTGCCACAGTTTATGGGATAGTGAAGCAAAATAACGGGTTTATCAATGTTTACAGTGAACATGGTCATGGAACAACTTTTAATATTTACCTTCCACGTCACAAAGAGAATAGGGAAGATCAGCAGAGTGTATGCAGCGGGATACCATCGGAAAAGGGGCACGAAACTATAATGATTGTTGAGGATGAGCCAGGGATTCTTAACATGGTCAAGATTTTTTTGGAAAAACTCGGTTATAATGTGCTGGCTTCCTGTTTGCCTTCCGAGGCAATTGCCGTGGCTGGAAACTACACTGGAGCAATTGATCTTCTGATAACAGATGTCATTATGCCCGAGATGACAGGACGTGAGCTTTCAGAACGTTTTGATATACTCTGCCCAGACATCAAGACGCTTTTCATGTCTGGCTACACGGCTGACATTATATCCCAGCAGGGGGTACTTGATGATGATGTTTATTTTATCCACAAACCCTTCTCGATTAATGAACTCTCTGCCAAGGTAAGGGAGGTTATAGGTGCAGGCAAGTCTTAATAGTAATGAGTGGATAAATGTCTTTAAGATGTAAATTCTATAAACCCTGACCGTTTATATTGAATTAATGGGGGTAAAAAATTATGAAAATCAGATCCGTCATCGTATTGGGATTGGGAAAAGTTGGTAGTCTTGTTGCTACTCTGCTTGATAAAACAGGATTTGAAGTAACAGGTGCAGATATTTATGCGAAAGAGGAGCTTTCATTTCCTGTAATAACAACTGATATGGCAAATATTGAAAGTGTGACCGATATACTAAAAAACTTTGATGCCGTGATATCATGCCTGCCATATAGTTATAATATCGCTATCGCAACTGCTGCACACAAACTCGGGATTCACTATTTTGATCTGACAGAGGATGTGGCAACCACCAAGGCAACCATTGAGATGAGCAGAACAGCCAAAGCTGTCATGGCTCCCCAGTGCGGACTTGCACCTGGATTTATCGCCATTGTCGGTTCATCATTGGCAGCCAAATTCACAAAAATTCGCAGCATAAAACTAAGAGTTGGTGCTCTTCCCCAAAATCCGACAGGTCTGCTTGGATACGCATTTAACTGGTCCCCCGAAGGTGTTGTTAACGAATATCTCAACGACTGTGAAGTTATTGAAAATGGCCAGCATAAGTGGGTATCTCCGATGGAGTGGATTGAACAGCTCTTTATTCATGGAATTCACCTTGAGGCATTTACAACTTCCGGTGGTCTTGGAACAATGTGCGAAACATATTTGGGAAAAGTTGATAACTTGGATTACAAGAGCATCCGTTATCCAGGGCATGTCAGGCAGATGAACTTTTTCTTTCATGAGCTTTTGATGCGAGAAGACCGCAAAAGAGCAGGAGAGATTCTTACCAATGCAAAACCCTCTGTAAATGAGGATGTTGTCTATGTTCATGCCTCTGCTGAAGGGTGGCAGGGCACACAACTTTTTCGTGACGAGTTTGTAAATGCTTATTATCCGATTAATATGGATGGCAAGCATTGGCGTGCAATATCGTGGACAACAGCGGCTTCTGCCTGTGCTGTGATAGAGATGGTCAGCAGTGGTTCTATTGCTGATAAGGGTTTCATAAAACAGGAGGATATCTCTCTGAGTCGTTTTCTTGAAACCAGAAACGGAAGATTGTATAATGGGGAAAAGCATGGAGGCGATTGATTTATCTAATCCTTAACAAGAGTTATGTAAGCTGAATTTAATAATTTATCAAGATAAGAGGAGCTTGTAACTAAATATGATGCGACAAAGTATTTACCACAAATTTACGGTTTTTTTATCGTGGCATCTTGTTTGTTTTATGTTGATTTTCTTGACAGTTGCAACATCAATTTTTGATGAAAATGCTGCTGGCATACAATCTTCCTGGGCAAACGAAATCCAGAATCAAAATATGTTCGATAGTATAAAAGCACGTTTAGTCAATGACGGATTTTCTACAGAGGATATTGGCAGAATATACAGTAATCAAAAAGTTTCACTTGAACTTAAAGGAGTCTCTCTCTTTTTTGTCCATTCTGAATCAAGTCTCGACTATGATCAGTTTCTGTCGAACACTGCCATTAACAGTGCATTTGCCTACATAACAAGCCATGATCAAGAGCTTGAAAGTGCCCAGAAAATATATGGTGTTGACAAAAGAGTTATCACAGCCATCATGCTTGTTGAAACTCGCCTTGGCACTTACCTTGGTAACCGTACGGTAATTAATACCCTCTCCACAATGAGTGCCCTTTCAGATACCGGCCACAGGGAAATACTATGGAATTTTTTGTCAAATGAAAAAAGAATAAGCAGGGACAAATTCGACCAAAAGGCAGATTCAAAGGCAGAGTGGGCTTATAATGAGTTGAAAGCTCTCCTTAAATATGCAGCAAGAGAGAAGATTGATCCTGTTCAAATCATTGGTTCTTATGCAGGAGCTATGGGTATTGCCCAGTTTATGCCAAGCAATGCCCTGACTCTTGCAAAAGATGGTAATATGGATGGCAAGGTTGATCTGTTTAACCACGCTGATGCCATACACAGTATTGCCAACTACCTCAAGCATCATGGATGGCAACCTGCTGTGAACAGAGAGGAGGCTTATAAAGTACTCTACAAATATAACCACAGCAATGAATATGTTGAAACGCTTTTAAAAATATCCGATCGGCTAAAAGGATAATCTATAAATATGGACATATTTATTATAGTGGCTGGCGTGGGTGTTGTTTTCTGGGGACTTACAATGCTTGCAATAGTGAATGTTATTTTAAAGGATTTTGGCTCAATAAGACATAAGCTGATGTGGGGTTTGATTGCCTTGATTCCATTTATTGGTTGGGGCATCTATTTTATGTTCGGAGCAAAAAGAGGAACAAGAAAAGAGGGCAACCATAAAGATTGCCCCTTAAAGTAAAATATCTAAGGATTTATTTCAGATTTGCCTGTTTGTCTCAAGATTCCAGATACCACAGGGACAAGCACCTTTACAGAATCCGCAGCCAATGCACTTTTGAGGGTCAGCTCTGTATTCAAACGTGCCATCTTCCGACTCAAACCGCTCAATTGCACCCTCGGGGCAAACATGAACGCAGATACTGCAATCACGGCAACGCCCGCATGATGCACACTCTGACCCGCACTCATCAAGCGAGTTGTAGATTTTTATCATGGGGTTGAAGTATTCAAGAGAAATTCGTGATTTGTCAATCTCCTTGCGTGAATCAGCAGGTTTTGGCTCTTTTCCATTAATTATGCTGTCAATGGCTTCGGCAGTTCGTTTGCCTGCACCAATTGCATGGGTCAAAAGCCCTGGTCCCACAATATCCCCGATGGCAAAGACTGTGGAGTCAGAGGTCTGGTTGAACTCGTTTACAGAGACAAAGCCGTTACGGGTCGCAATATCTTTCCCAAGGAAATCGGTATCAGGCGCATCGCCGATTGAGATAACCACAGCATCAGCCTCAAGCATCTGTCCATCGTCAAGTATCACTCCGTCGAGAGTTATCTCCCGTGTAAAACAGGGCCAATCAAATGTTGCCCCAACTGCCTCGGCATCCTCTTTTTCCTTGCCAAAGGCAGCGGGTTTCTGGACATCAATCAGGGTGATGGTTTCAGCACCCATGCGATGGGCTTCTGTTGCAACATCACAGCCAACATTTCCAGCACCAATTATCACAACTTTTTTAAGGGGTTTTGCCTGATTCTCGTTTGATCTTATTGATTTTATAAAAGCATCAATTTGACTTTGCTGATTTCCATTTGCTTTTGCCTCACTCTCTTTTGCCTTTGCCAAAAAATCATTTGCAGAGATTGCAAACTCAACACCCGGAACAGGAAGCATTCGTGGTTTTTTAGCACCAGCCGCTACAATCACATAATC
>CAXNND010000174.1:0-4940 GCA_964203105.1 Desulfamplus sp. | reverse complement strand
TGATGAAACAGGTTATCTATTTTATCCTGCAAATTATGGATACACCTATGAACAATATCTTTCTACGTTTGCCGGCAAATCAAGAAAGAAAATCCTCGCAGAAATCAGAGTACTTGAAAAATGTGGCATATCTTTCAGATATAATAGATACGAAGATTTGGAATATATGTTCAGACTCAATATAGGAAATTTCGGGGAGAACGGCTATTTTCATGACAAAAGATTTCTAAATGCCTTTGTTCAGCTTGCCCATATCCTGAATGAAAATGGTATGTTGAGGGTTGTTACGGTGCTCATCAATAATGAAGTTGCTGCTGTGGATATGGGTGCCATCTGGAACAACAACTGCGTAATGCTTGCCGGTGGAACTAACAAGAATTTTCCAGGGGTTGCCAAGCTTATCAATCTGCATCATATTGAGTGGGCATGTAAGGCAAGGATATCATCTCTTGATTTTCTATGTGGAGATTTTGGGTGGAAAGAGAGGTTTCATCTGACTCCAAGGACTCTCTATCAAATAATCATAAGATGACCATTTTACAAATAGCCTAAATATCAATTTTACCAAATAACCTCAGATTATGATATAATCCTTTCAAATAGCTTAAGTTACTAAACATAACCCTGAGACAGAGACTTTTCTCAATGCAAAGCCAAAGAATTTTGATTGTAGGAACGACATCAGATTACATTGATATTCTTCGTCACAAGTATCCTCCCAAAAGCCTTCTTTTTGTCACCGATCCAACAATCAGGGAGAAAGCCTCTGAAGAGAGACCGGATCAAGATGAAGAGATGCTGTGTGAGCTTGAATCACAGATTGATATACCTCAAGTAGTAATCAAACATCTTCATAGACATATTGCAATTTATGGCATCACATTAAATGGAGTTGCCTGTTTTGACTGCGAATCAATGCCTCTTGCTGCCCATATTGCTGCTGAATTTGCTCTATCCTATCCATCAATCGATGCAGTCATGGCATGTCGTGACAAATCACTCACCAGAAAACTGTGGCAGGTAAACAAAATTCCAACTCCGAGATACGAAAGGGTAAATTCTGCGTCTCAGGCTGTTGATTTTTTCCATTCAGTTCAGGGTGTTAACCTCTTGCAGAACCAGAGATGCACTTTATCCCGTAAGTGTCTGCCGTGTGTTCTCAAACCCGTTGACAGCAGCGGCAGTGAAAGGGTATTTCGTTGCAATACTGCAGATGATTGTGAAACTGCTTACGAGATTATATGCAAACCACAGCAATCACCAGATATAATAATCGAAACCTTTGAGGAGGGGACAGAATACAGTTGTGATTTCATAGTTGGCGGAACATCAGATTGTAAACAGACAAAGCTGACTGATGACCCAAAACATGAAAACTATGATAACATTGTGATTCCTATAAGGTTTACCAGAAAAATACCAGCACCTGTTAGTGTTTTTGGCACTACCATGGCTTATGAAATTGTCGATTTTCCATTTGAGCCTTTTAAAGGTTGTTCAAATAGAGACCATTTATCATCAGTCATTTCGGAAAATGCTCTGCTATCTCTTCTTGGAAGAGCTGCAAAGGCACTTGGCATAACTCGGTCGATATGTATGGTAGATTTTATCGTATCTAACAATTATGTCAGCAATATCATTGGTGACAATGTTGATTGTGATGAGAATATCAACTGTGGTGACAATTCTTTTTACAATCGTGATATGATTAATAACCATAGAATATCACTTCTTGAAATGGCTCCAAGACCAGGAGGAGATTGTCTCCCCTGGCTTATTCAAAAAGCGATGAATATAGATATTTTAAAATTGACACTTGATTTTGCAGGAGATAAAAATTTTATTCTTCACAAACCTATAAGCGATAAATCCACGGTTGATAAATCCACAATCGACGAGTCAAGCATTTCAGCTTTTAATCGTCCCTTCAGATATGAGCCTCTTGTGGGTCTCAGAATTCACTCCGGTCAGGCAGGTGTTTTAAAATCCATTGACACCCGTATTGTTGAGTCAGATTCCCGTGTCAAAGAGATTTTTATAAAACATAAACCCGGACACAGGATTACTCTTCCTCCCCAAAATTATGACTCATGGAATTTGGGGCACATTATTTTCAAACCTTTTCAAGAGATACCCTGCAAAGATCAGTGCATTGAACTTCTATCCATGTTAAAAACGGAAGTAGTATAGCTTAAGAACAGTGATTTAATGGCTTAAAGAGTAGCTCATTTGACGTTGTGCCTGCAAGGCATGGCCGTTTAAAAAAGAGAGGCAGACAATGGTTGATTCCCAAGAGCAACAGCAGCAGCGATTCCAGCAGGTTCAGCAGACGACAACAGCCCAACATACCCAGACAACATTTCAGCAGGTTCAGGCTATCCTGAATCAGACAACCCCGCTGCTTCCTGATAAGACTCTGCTTGATTTTGTTGAGGCCAATTTCAGGAAAAGAAGGCAGATTCTCCATACCATAGGTGGACACCTGACACCCTGTTATCTGTTTGAATCTGGTATTATCATTGCCAGAGCCAGAACATTCAAGAGAGTGTTTCAGCAATATCTGCCGGACTCAGGATTTTATTTTGCCATGAAAAGCAACAATTTTCCAGATGTATCAAAAACTATCCTCGGGTGTGGTTTTGGTCTGGATGTATCAAGCGGTGCTGAACTTGAAACAGCATTAGAGCTTGGTGCTGACGATATTGTATTCAGTGGACCTGGAAAAACAGCTCAAGAGATTGATCTTGCAATTGACAACAATTCAAAAGTTGTGGTGCTCATTGACAGCTTTTCAGAGATGAAGCGTCTTGAAAAACGGGCTATGCGTCAGGGGAAAAATATCAGGGCAGGTGTTCGCCTGACAACTGAACCTCACGGTTTATGGCGAAAATTTGGAATACTGACAGAGGATTTACAGCAATTTATTGATGAGTCAAAGAGATATAAACATATACTGTTTCAGGGGATTCAGTTTCACTCAAGCTGGAATATGGGTCCTGAACGTCAAATTGCATTTATAAAGGAGCTTGGGGCTGCACTTGCGGCTTTGACACCTGCAGAACGAGAGATGATAAAATTTATCGATATAGGTGGAGGGTACTGGCCTGAACAGGGAGAGTGGCTTCAACCAGGAGGAACACCTCAGGGTGTGGTGCGTAATGCCTTGAGAGTCTCTCCTCCTGCAGTTGCATATCCCCATTACCTTAACGCATCTACTCCAATTGAAACATTTGCAAAGGAACTTAGTAGTGCCATACATGACTATATTCACAACCAGATGACATGCAAAATCTGTTTTGAGCCTGGCAGGTGGATATGCAATGATAGTATGCATCTTATCATTAGGGTTATGGATAAGAAGTATGAAGATCTGGTTATCACTGATGGCGGCACTAATGCCATAGGGTGGGAGCGTTTTGAGACAGATTACTGCCCTATCCTGAATATATCCCGTCCAGCTTTAACAGAAAGGGAGTGTATTATAACGGGTTCTCTTTGCACTCCTCATGATGTCTGGGGATACAGCTACTGGGGAAAAGATATTCAGGATGGAGATTTTTTGATGATTCCGGAACAGGGAGCATACACATACAGTCTGCGTCAACATTTTATCAAGGCTGTCCCGGAAGTGATATTCTTCCCATGATAAGTCAAATATATAATGTTAAATCATATATTTGACTTAATGCTAAATATTACCAATTAAACATCGTTTCATATCCACGGCGATTGACAATTTCGTCCTGCAGTTTATAAAAACGTTTACCAACAACTCCGGCAAGATTTAACATCATCAAATAACCAGCTTTTGTATCTTTTTCACATAGCCCTTTTAAACTGTTCCTGTTAATCATGATAATTTTACATGTTCTTGAAGCACAGTAAGACGATAGTCTTGTTTTGTGGGGTGCTACAAAAGTTGTCCATTGAAATGCTTTGCCTTGATGTACAGATGATATGATATTTTTATCTGATGTTGGATGTCCTGGCAGATCAAAACGAAGTTCCACCTGCCCTTCTGACACAATACAAAGATGTGTTGCATCTTCCCCTTCGGAAAAGATTTTATCTCCCTGTCGGAACTCTTTTATATCGCAATATTTCTGAATCTCCCCAAGCTGATTGTTATCCAACCCTTTGAAAATCTCTGATTGTTCAAGCAAATCAATACTTACCATAGCATGTTCCTCCTTGTTTGATATTGTATTATAAAGACAAATATGACTATTTAGAAATCCGTAATAAATTTACATGTAAATTAGTCACATAAAAATTGAAACTTTTTATACATAGTTCTGATTTTAAAAAAGTATAATGGTATGCTCATCCATTTCTGGTACAAAAATTAATTCTACCTCTAAGATTAAGATATGAGTGTTCATAATATCATGACTCTACCGTGATACAAGGCAGACAGATTGTAAATGTTGTCCCCTCACCCAGCTTACTATCAACCTTAATATCTCCGCCATGATCCTTTACAAATCCATAACAGACAGATAGCCCAAGCCCAACCCCCTTTACACTGTCTGTCTTTGTGGTAAAAAAAGAATCAAAAATTTTCTCTATATGCTCCTCTTTAATCCCTGTCCCTGTATCTGAGATAATTATGCAAACCTTGTTCTTGTGATTTTCTGTTGTGATACTCAAATTACCACCATCAGGCATGGCATCCATTGCATTGGAGAGCATATTGAGAAAAACCTGCCTCAACTGATCCTTGGAGGCAAATACCATCGGAATATCCTCTGCAAACTGATACTCAAACTTTACGCTGTTTTCTCTGAACCTTTTTTCATACAGAAGCATTATCTCATCTAAAACTGTATTGATATCTATATTTATCTTTTGCTCCTGATCCGGCTTTGAAAAAGAGAGCATTTTCCTTAGCATCTCTGCAAGCCTTACAGTTTCAGATATCGACATGTCAAGAAGTTTAC
>CAXNND010000173.1:0-4948 GCA_964203105.1 Desulfamplus sp. | reverse complement strand
GGCGTTCCGATTGCATTCATTCTGATTCTGTCACCAAGAAGAGCTCCGCCTGTCTTGCGTCTTGATGGATCGCAGCTTACAATTGCAATGGTTATATTTTCGATGTCATTGAGAAAACGGATGATAAGTTCGTCTGTCAGTGACGACTTTCCAGCACCACCCGTTCCGGTGATGCCTATTACAGGCGGATTGTGCTGTTCTGCAAGGGGATTGATAACAGACATCAACTCTTCAAGTTTATGCCTGTTTGACGATCTGTTTCCTGATTCTGTGTTACCAGCAGTATCGCCCTCTCTGTCTGCCTTTGTTCCAGCTTTTGCCTCCTGAACAGCAGTAATAAAACCTGAAATTGTCTTTGTATTTTCAACATTGAGTCTATCTGGATCAAGATCATGGAATTGAAGGGTTGAAAAATCCATATTCTCAACCATGTGGTTGATCATTCCCTGTAACCCCATTTTGCTACCATCTTCTGGTGAGTAGATTTTGGCTACACCATATTTTTCAAGCTCCTTGATCTCGTCAGAAACAATAACGCCTCCACCTCCACCAAAGACTTTAACATGCGATACACCTTTTTCTCTCAGAAGATCGACCATATATTTAAAAGCCTCCATGTGGCCACCCTGATAGCTTGACATGGCAACTCCCTGAACATCCTCTGCAACAGCAGCATCAACAAACTCCTGAACTGATCTGTTATGGGCAAGGTGGATAACTTCAACACCTGTGTCCTGAAGTATTCTGCGCATTATATTGATTGACGCGTCGTGTCCGTCAAAAAGTGATGTTGCAGTTACGACCCTTATGTTGTTAACGGGCTTGTAGGCTTCAATTTCTGTCTTCATGGAATCTCCTATCGTTTATTTATTACGTTATTTCAGATACTCTATTTTTACCTGTATATACATTAATTCCAGACTCGAATTACGATATTATAAAATTGCATACTATACAAGAAGGGAAAATATTAAGTATCATTATAACGATAAAGTTTAAAGCTATAAAAGAGTGGAAAGAACTATCTTTCTATAGATTTATTAGAGTAGGGACTTTTATGCAATCGGTGAAAAACTGATTTTCTATGTAGGTAATTTTTACCATGCCTGTAGTGTTTTATATTAGATATTTGTAGGCAAAAGTGCCTACAAATATCTATGGCAACTATTGCGTATAATTTTAAGAACAATTTTCTACTGAATGTCACCCATTCTTGGGATATGATAAATCATTCCTGCAGCGGAAGTGCCGACAAATATATAAAGAGTATTGATATCCTTGCAGAGAATAAAGATAATAAACCCAAATATTCCAATACTTTCCGTGAAGGCAAGGGATATGTTTACAGCGGTCTGATATCTGAGAAGAGAGGCGGGCATGTTTGTCTGGGCAGCAAGTTGATTGAAGCGTGTAAATTGAGTTGAAGATTGGGATTTTAAAATGAATTTGCGAATATAGTCACTGAGAAAAAGTACAATTATAGATGCCCCATAGAGCACATCTCTTAATGTATTAATTGGAAAATCAGGGGTAACCAGTGGAATCCATGTTGGCTCAATCAACTTACATATCACAACATAAATACAAAGTGAGAGGAACATTACCCACCATATTATCCATATTCTGACAATTCCTTTTTTAAGGGCATCATTGTCTTCCTGTTTCAATTCTCTGTTCCTTGTTATTTTATTGTTATTGTCAAAAAATTGCAATCCAGCAATAATTACATCAAAGTCACTTGTGTTTTGCTCTTGAAGGGCAGACACATAAGGTGTATGCCCTCATCATTTTCACCAAAATAAGACACTATTTGGGTTCGGTGTTGAACCATTTTAAATAGAGTTCACGATAAGTGCCTTTCTCTTTCAGGGTTTTAAGGGCGGCATTAACCTTGCCTACAAGTTTGCTCCCTTTTGGAAATCCTATTCCATAGGATTGACCCATGTAAAGAGGACCCACAACCACAACCTTACCTTTTCCTGTTTCACGGACATAGTTGGAGATTACCGGAGAGTCAAACATCACAGCATCAGCTCCACCCATCATCAGCTCCATGAACATGGCATCGTTGTTGGGATAGAGCTTTACCTCTTTGGCCTTTGCATTTTTTTTAAGAAAATCCTCACTTGTAGTTCCAAGTTTTGTAGCAACCACTTTGCCTGCAAGATCTTCAACCTTGTTGATATCCTTTGTTGTCGATTTGACAAGAATCAGAAGACCTGCATTATAGTAGGGATCAGAAAAATCAACCACTTTGGCTCTTTCAGGCTTGATGGTCATCCCTGCAATGCCAACATCAAGCTGACCTGACTGCAATCCGGGGATAATTCCATTAAAATCCATAGGTTGAAGATCGTAGGTAATGCCGATCTGCTTTGCAATGGCATCCCAAAGCTCTACATCAAAACCTGTGTGTTTGCCAGTCTGGGGATCCTTGAACTCAAACGGGGGAAAATTGGTATCTGTTGCCACAGTGATATTTTTTGCAAAACTGTTCCCGATAAAGCAAAAAGTAACCATGAGCACCAGAGCGAGCATCTTGAAAAGAGCAACTGTTTTATCCATTTTGTTAATTTTTCCAACTTTCTTCTTCATGCTTTTCTCCTTAATTGATTAAAAAAATAATTTTGAGTTTCCTTTAATCCTGACCATGTGCTATTAGCCATTTACAGCTCTGCCCATTGGAATCAAAGGGTTTTAGACCTGATGACAATATCAGAACACGAAATATGATGACACAAAAAAATTCTATATAAAGAAAAAATAGCAACAATATTCAAAAACAGCCATTTAACCACTCTTGCAGCAACTTCATCAAACAGGTATCCTATGGGTATTGAAATAGAAAGAAAGTTTTTGGTAACAGACAGATCGTGGCACACCTCTGATTTAAAAGGCGTGCAGATAAAACAGGGCTATCTGAAAAACAGCCATGAATCAGTTGTGAGGATAAGGGTTGCGGGTGAAAAGGGGTTTATTACTGTAAAAGGGACTATGGAGGAGAGTTTATGCCGGTCAGAGTTTGAATATGAAATTCCTGTTCAAGATGCACTTGAGATGCTTGGAATGTGCCAAAAGCCCTTGGTCGAAAAGGTGCGATACTATCTAAATTTCATGGGATTTGAGTGGGCTATCGACCTGTTTGAAGGCGAGAATTGTGGACTTGTGGTTGCTGAAATTGAGATTGAGACAGAGAATCAAATATTTGAAAAACCTCCCTGGGCAGGAGATGAAGTTACTTACGACTCAAGATATCTAAACTCCAATCTTATTAAAAAGCCATTCAATCTGTGGTAATTTTCAGCAAATACTGAACCTGTTTCAGAATCTCGTCCCTTATCTTCCTTACACCCTCAACCGATTGCCCTGAAGGATCTGGCAGATTCCAATCAACTATTTTGCACCCCGGAATAAAGGGACAACTCTCACCGCAACCCATAGTGACCATTATATCTATCTTTCCGCCAACGCCTTTGAGGGCATCTTCAATTGAGCATGGTTGAGTAAAGGCAATATCCAGACCTTTTTCAGCCATTGCTGCAACTGCAACCGGATTTATAATTTTTGCGGGTTGACTGCCTGCACTCAAGACATCGTAACGGTCACCGGCTATATGCCTTGCAAATGCTGCTGCCATCTGGCTTCTTCCTGCATTTTCACGGCAGGCAAACATGATCTTTTTACGGTGCTGCATTGGGGTCAAAAGTTTTTCAGCCAAACTCTCAATATCTTTTTTAATCTTCCCACCCGCACCGCTTGTACCATAAATATATTCCTCAACAAGAGACTTGATTGCAATCCTCTCTTCAACTCCGGGACAACATACCTCTCCTGCAAATTCAGCTCCGATAGCATCAAAGAAATATTTTGCCGTAAGTCTGATGCCATCAAAAAGGGAGTGTCCATTACTCGCACCTGCTGAAAGAAGAATGGCTTTACGGCAAGAGGCTTTTGGATCATTAATCTCAAATTTGTATCTTCTTGACCAGAGTGTCTGGCTTCTGTCGATTATCGCCTTCATTCGGGCAGGAATACCATAAAAATAGACAGGAGATGCAAGAACAATCAGATCAGCTTTTCTGAAAAGGGGAAATATATCATCTACAAGTGAATCCTTTATTGAGCAGAATCCGTTTTTTTCACAGTAGCCGCATCCTATACAGGGTGCATAATCTGTCTTTGCAGCATGTATGGTTGCGGTTTCACAACCTCTATTTTCAGCCTGTTCCATAAAGAGAGAAAGAAGGTAGTTGCTGTTTCCTTTTATCCTTGGGCTTGAACTCAATCCTAAAATAAACATGGTACCCCTACTCTTTTTTAACTATTTTAGTATAATACAACCCTTAAAATGATTATAATTGATTTTACTGTATTAATAAGCAAATCAATTATAATCAGTCAATCAATTTATAAGAATGGCGTAAAACCCCTATCCCTTAATAGGGTAGAGGTAGTTCACTCTATTCCAATAAGTTCCACTTCAAATATCAGAGTTGAACCTGGAGCAATCGCACCGCCTGCCCCTCTGTCTCCATAAGCAAGATCGGCTGGAATGTAGAGCATCCATTTTGAACCAACAGGCATCATCTGAAGAGCTTCTGTCCATCCTTTTATAACACCACCCACCTGAAAGGTTGCAGGTTCTCCTCTTTTGTATGAGGAGTCGAACTCCTTTCCATCAATGGTTGTGCCTTTATAGTGGCATTTTACCTTTTTGTCGGCAGTCGGTTTGGCACCGGTGCCTTTGGTTACGATCTTGTACTGCAAGCCACTTGGGAGTGTAACTACACCCTCTTTGGTCTTGTTTTCTTTAAGAAATGCCTCTCCTGCCACCTTGTTTGTCTCAGCCGCTTTTTGCATCTGTGCCATCTGTTTCTCCCTCATCTGATTCTGAAATGATGTCATGGTCTTCTGCATCTCCTCTTCAGTCATGGCATTTTTACCCTCC
>CAXNND010000172.1:0-4954 GCA_964203105.1 Desulfamplus sp. | reverse complement strand
AACATGATGCCCTTTGTCCAGAAGCCTATGGCATAAGTTTGTTCCAACAAAACCAGATGCCCCTGTTACTATCACTTTCATATTATTACCTCTGTAATTTTCCAGAAAAATATTTTGGTTCAACAAGACCTTTATTCGTATGGTTTATTATTGTAACCAATCGAGCCACCCAACCCCAAGGAGATTCAATATTTAAACAGGCTCTTAAGAACCTATCTCCATGTAAGGGTTTTGATATTTTCAAGATGGTATTTACGGCTGCCAAGTCCTATCTCTTCTGCATATTCAAGCTGTCTCTCCCAGTTCACTTCAGGATAAAGACCTCTAAATTTATCCTCTCCTGGCAGTATATTCTTTTTCAGGCAGGAGTTTGAAATGGCAGCCTCAGCATTGATAAGATCAACAGATGCCTGATCAATTGCAACAGGATCTTTTGATGCTAAAATTCCAATATCCCTTACAATCGGAATGTCATTGCATGGCATACAGTCACACGCAGGGGATATGTCCATAATAAAGTTTATAAAAAACGATTTCCCCTGCTTGTTTTTCAGGACTCCAAGTGTATATTCCATCATCTTTTCAAGAAATACAGGAATGGTCTGGTTCCACTCTATATTTATGGAGGATGTGGGACATCTCAGAATACACTCTCCACACCCAATGCACAGAGCAGGATTGATCGAGGCTTTTTTGGATGATATTTTACCCTCAGTGGCTACAGAAGAGTCAAGAGATGCGGTGTTAGAGGTTGTGTGAGGATCAGTGCCCCCTGTCTTGGCAGATTCTACAACACTGGTGGACTTAACAGTGATCGCGTGTCCTGGACAGTGTCCCGCACAACTTCCGCATCCTGTGCAGGTTTTCTTTTTTATTGAAGGGCTTACATTTGAGTGCTGATCAAGTTTCCCCTTTCTTGATGCACACCCCATACCTACGTTTTTCAACGCTCCGCCAAATCCTGCAAGTTCATGCCCCTTGACATGGGCAACTGAAATCAGGGCATCAGCAGAGATAATTTCGCTGCCAATATATACATTCTTGCAATGCTTAAGATTGATCTCCACAGCAGTTTCGCTTTTACCTCTCAATCCATCAGCAATGATAATAGGTGTAGAATCCATACTTGAATAGGAAAAACCATTTTCCACCGCTGTTTTAATATGTGAAGGGCTATTACTTCTTGTACCGACATAGAGGGTGTTGGCATCTGTCAAAAATGGAGTAGCCTTGCTTTTTCTGACAGTTCTGATGATTCTGCTGATATATGGGGGTCTTATAAATGCCATATTGCCCCGTTCCCCAAAATGGAGCTTTATTGCTGCAAGATCATCTTTTGACAGAATATCGGTAATACCGGCAGCTTCAATAAGCCTTTCAATTTTATCGAGAATATTTTCCCGGGTGTTTGCCTTAAAATCTGCGAAATATACAGTGGACATCATACTTTTTCTCCTTTATTGAATTTTCATTACAGAACTCTTGTTTTGATTTGATCTTCATAACCTCATCAACCCCTATTTGCAGGTAGATAATCTCCCATCTAAAACCTTTCAATCAGTTTGTTTATAATAAATGTGCTCTCTCTCAAAGCCTGCTCGCTGAAAGGTCCAAACCACTTTGCAGTTTGATTGAATCTTTCAATAAAGAGTGTTTTATCATTGTTTTCCAGCATCGCAAGCTGTTCATTCAAAGATAGGACAAACTCCTTTAACATTTTACGTCTTTCAGGGGTTGCAAATACTATTTCAGAGTAGAGAGAGCTGTCCTGAGCAAATAGTCGTCCTACCATTCCCATCTCAAGCCTGTAAATAGGGCTTGAAAACTCAAGAGTTTTGTGCAGTTCAATGTTCCTCTTTGAGAGGAACTGACCAAAACAGAAAGTTGCAAAATGCCTTAATGCCTGAACAATATCCATAATTTTGTCATGCTCTTCGGCATTGGAGTTGACAACAATTGCCCCCCAGAGAATCAACTGATCCGTAAGCCATTGGCACTGTTCAGGGTATCGACCCTGAGTTATTGCAACAATCTGCTTGTCAAGGGTTGGGCATGTGGGTCCAAAAAGAGGGTGAAGACCTAAAACAGGACCTTTGTGAAACTTGAGCATCTGATTAAGCGGGGATGTTTTGATACTTGTTAAATCTGCAAGCAGAGCGGTTGGGGGCAGATGTGGTGCAAGTTGCTGAATAGTCTCAAGGGTTACATTGATAGGCACTGAAATGAGGGCAAGATCAATATCCATGCAAAGAGATTCAACCTTCTCCCAGTTATGTTCAGACAATATTCTCACCTCATAGCCTGATGTGGTGAAGAACCATGCAAAATAGCCACCCATCTGACCATACCCGCCTACGATCAGAACCTTTCCGCCTGGCTTTATCCCTTGCTGTTTCATCTCAACAGTCTGGTGAAGCCTGGAGTTCCTGAGAATCACACGGTATAGCTCTTCCATAAAATCGGGATCCATATCCCTTTTTTGTGCCGCATCTCGTAATCTTGAAATCATATCCTCTTCCCGTGCAGGATGAAATACCGGCATATTATGCTGTTTTTTAAGAGCAACAACCTTCTCTACCTCTGCGAACCGTTTTGATATCAAAGTAAGAATTTGCTCATCAATATTATCTATACTGTTACGCAATTGCCGTATTGCTGTGTCAAAGGTTAAAGATGAGGATTCATGGTTGTTTTGAACAGGAGTTTGGCTTTTCATAATAATAAATTTCCGTACAGTTTTATTTTCTTAATAACGACCATGCCTTGAGGGCACAACAAATGTTAAAATTGCAAAGACGAACAACAGTGACTCTCTCTGCTTTTATACTTAAAATAAAAATATCCTGCATACTATATGGTGTCAAGAACATATAGTCATAAGCAGAAGTTCTATCAGGTCAGATTCTGCACATAGGTCAACCTTTAAAATAGTTGACAACCCCCTGCTTTTTGGCTATTGCAATAACCAAAAATTGCTGCCATGAAGGCGGACGCAGTAGCAAGAAGCATCTAAAAAACAAGAATAGTTAAAAACAATCAAGCCATGAAGGTATAAAGACAGGCTAAAAAATGGAAAAATGCGAATGTGGATACTTAAAATAAGATTTGTCATGTGTTTACAGTCAGTTATAATCCTTGTTTCTATTCTGCTATCCTGCTTATTCATCCCCGGAGAAATGAGTGCTAACCCCAATAAGGAGCAGACCAGCCTTCAGGTATTGCAATCTTTAAACCTGATCGCCGTCTCCTTGACTCATATAATTAATTACAACGACAGGATGGTTCTTGACCAGGAATACAATACAATCATCAATAACCTGAATTTGAGCAATATTCCAGATGCCGACATCATCACATTGCTTCAGGAGTTGATGGATCTTCTCACAAGTTCCAAAATTCAGGAGCATGAACGGGAATATCTCTTGAACCGCTTTGATAAAAATGTCCAAACCGAGCTTAAAAACAGGGTTAGATCACGCATTTTCGATACTGACCTGTTTATCAACCCTTATACGACCATTTTGGCTGCTGTACTCTCTACAGGCTCCTTTTATTTCAATTACCGCTCTCAAATGGATGCATACGCTAAAGAAAAAGAGGAAGGAAAATGGGCAATTGAAGCAAAAACGATGCAGGGAATTAACAATTTTTACAAGAAGCTGTTGAAATATTCCTGGGATTTGATGCGGAAATATAATTTCCCCGATGAGTGGAGACTCAATGAAAAACAGCTCAGCGATTATACTTCTATTTTAAAGGAATCTGACCTTGCCAGGCGGTATCGTAAGCTGGAACGGATTGAAAACAGTTTTCAAAAATTCCCTCCATACTGGTATTACCGCGGGCAATCGGCTCAGGAAATCGGTAAAAATGAGGAGGCAATTAATTGCTTTAACCAGTTTCAGCAAATCCATCAAGGGATATTGAGAAAGGATCCTTATGCTGCCTCAGTTGCCATGTACAAAACCATGCTGACACTGGAACTGGCAGACCCTGACATGATTAAGAAAGATTTGGAGTTGATTTTATCGAATTCTGATGATGCTGACTGGGGAAATATCCTTTTTACGGCACTTCAGTATGCACGTATGGGAGATTCTGACGCAGCAGGCAAGTTGATTCTGCGTAATTTGGATAACGGGCATATGGCATTCATCGACTCTCCTGATATGATCCGGAAAGTTGGTCCTGCTTTATTGCTGAACGCTAAACGAGATGTCTTCAATCGAATCATGGATATTGTGCTGAAAAATGACAAGGTGAAAAACTACGATCTTCTGTGGCTCTACGGTCAAATCAGAAACAGTGATATTTTGAAAAGAATACAACCTGAATTCGATCGCGTGTTGTTGCAGGCAGCGGACAAGTCCTTCTTAAATCCGCTCAATATTTTTAAGGGCAACAATATTTCACTTTTTTTGCCAACACGCTGGATGGCTTCAAATTCATTAGTAACGTTGCGTTTCAGGAATGAGGCAGGGGAGAAGAAATTCAATCCCACTGATGCTGTTGTGATGCCCGACTTTCCTGAAATGACTGTATTGACCTTTAATAATGTATTTCCAATCAAGGCATTTATAAAGAAAAAAGATTCTGCGGATATCTCCATATCTATAGTTCGTGAAAAGCTTGCGTCAGACAAGACAGAAACAGATGACTACAATATAGAAATGGTATTCAAATCCCAAATAATTCGCTCGGATGAGCAATTATCTAAAATGATAAAATACACCAACGATCTCTTCAAAGTGGACAGACAAAGCATTAACACAGAAAAAATAAAGCAGGATGCAGATGATTTGACCGTTTGGTTCAATAAAGAGAAAATTATCCTGAACGGTGAGTCTTTCGGGTGGAACGACGACAGTATCACCTATAATTTACACAAATAACTGAAAAAGCAAAAAAGCCCCTTACATGAATAAAAACTTCATGTAAGGGGCTTTAAAGACTT
>CAXNND010000171.1:0-4971 GCA_964203105.1 Desulfamplus sp. | reverse complement strand
AATGGGATATAGCTGGAGTGTGCTGGCTCGTTAAGCATCTGTCCTGTAACCTGAACACTTTATCGGATTAGATCATCTTTCAGGTATAGCCCTAATATGATAGAAAAAGCATAACTGCTAATAGCTGTGAGTATCGTTGTTGCCAATATAAGCATTGCTGGTGAGTGGATATACGGAGATATGAGTTTATTCACAGGGATGATCATGTAGAAATGGAGACAATATAGGGCAAGGGAATGGCTCTCCATGAAGCGAAAAATCCTATTCAGCAATGACCCATCTGTAAACAATAGAATAAGACTACTTAAAATACCATTTGAATTGAATATCTTGGATGGATGAAGAGCGATAAGCATTATTGCCGCAGATGTAAAAATAATGGATGCCCTTGTGTATGCGGGGATACCATACCCTTGGTATATAAAAAAAATGTCTGATGTATAGTGTTGCCACTCGAATATGGCAATGAATATCGACAACCCTATTAAAATCAGAATAATAAATATAATAACCTTTTCTTTACTATGTATAATTTTGTACTTTGGGGTTGATGTGGAAAGTCTTGCCATCAAAATGGCAAGAGGTGAGTAGGGGATAAAATTAATAGGATTCCAGTAAGCAGTTAATGAGGGATATTTAAAGACAAGTGTAATGTAAGGAGTAATGATTATCAGCAATATTGAGCCTGCAAAACATACGGATACGTTCACAATGGAAAGGTTGCGTATATTGTAGGTTATTATCAAGGAAAATATTAGAGAGAAAAAGAAATAGTATGGACTTCCACCACCGGATAACAAGATTACTATTGTTGCAGATAATGTTTTGGGCAATAAACTGTAAATTTGATCAAATCCCATTAGATGCCCCATGTAAATTATGAAAACAGGAAGCCAGAAACTGAACAAAAAAAGATGGCGTTTAATGCGTTTTTTAAGTTGATATAGGCTGTTTGACTCTTTGTTTTTTAATAAAAGATGGTTTCTTGCAAAAAGATAATTAGAGATCAGTATAAATGTCGGAACGGCTACTAATAGAATCTGAAAACTTATGAGATCCAAGATGGTATAGACCGGTTCTGAGCATCTATTTTTTGAGAAGAGATCAGAAGGGGTGATACCTCCGTTCTGTTGCATACTATATAGAAGAACATGCCATGTAATTACAAATATGGACATAATTGATCTTAAAAAAGATATACCCGGGATTATTGGGATATTATTTGATGGGAGAGTGTCCATACGCAATTATATTTGAATGTATCCCCATAAGAGAATGATACTGGATATTTAGATTTTCTGGGCAAATAAAAAGTCTTTTCAGTTTTGATGCTGTCATCAGATTGAGATTGGCAGTCTGTGCCCAGAATGTCATACCTAAAGTTCTGAGAAGTGCCTGATGATATCTCATGGGAAGCCAGTGAATAAAAGGTAGCAGGGTGTGGAATTCAATTGGAAATATGCGGTTGGGAGTTATGATGAAAAAGCTTTTTGATATTCTCAACAACTCTTTGATAAAATTCTTCTGGGCACTATCATCACCAACATGCTCCAGCACAGCGGAACAGAACAGAATATCAAAGGCATTATCTCTGAATGGAAGGAGATAGTCAGATGTCCTGACAAATTTAATATTGGGGTATATTTTGGTAATAATGGAGGCATCTTCAATGCTGCTTGTAACAAGGCAGTTAGGGTGCGGATATAATTTTTCAAAAAAATTGGAATCAGGGAGTGTAGTATCTGGTGTAATTCCTACATCTATAACAGTTGTCAGATGAGTTGGTTTCATGATTTCCATAAATGTACTGAAAATGGACATACGGACGTGGAGAGATATTTTTGATGCAAGGCTTCGCAATGGGTGTGACAATGAAAAGTAATCAATTGCATTTACGTCCTGTGTAGTTATCTCTACTCTATCTCTGCTACATAGGGGGGCGGTGGATTTTGACGATATTGGTAACATTTTAGCGTTTTAATCCCAATATCGCAAGAGCAAAGCCGGATACCACAGTCTGAATACCAAGACCGATGCAGATTACAGCAGGAATGACCTTTCTGAGGCTCTCTTGATATGAAATTTGTCCAAAATTTGCGGTTTTCCACTGTATAAGTGCATCACCAAGAATTATTGTGCCAGTAAGTATGATAATAAAGCCAATAATGATCCCAATCTCTACAGACTTACCATTAATTAGTTTAAACCAATAGTCTTTGCCAGGCAGTAGTCCATTGCTGACCGCATAGGCTTTGGTAAAGATACCGAAGAAAAATATCTGAAACCCGACAAGTATTGCAGTGCTTGAAACCAGAAGTGTATTCAGGTCAAGTGTAATCCCATTAAAAATTGTCATAGGTCTGGGAAGCAGGAGTATGGATCCAATCAAGCCCATGAAGAAAATGAACAGACCTGGGAAGACAAAGAGCCATTTGGGGCTGTATAGCAGCATAAAGCGTAAATGTCGCCATCCATCCCTGAATGACCTGAGATGGGGTGGAGCTGAGCGTTTATCGCATCTTAGGGTAATTGGAATCTGCCCTATTTTTAGTCCTTGTAGCTGTGCTTTGATAACCATTTCGGAAGCAAACTCCATTCCTGGCGTTTGTAGGTCAAGGCTCAAGATAGCATCTCTGCGAAAGGCTCTCAACCCGCAATGAAAATCCACTACAGGTGATTGAAAAAAAAGTTTCCCTAAACCTGATAGCACAGGGTTACCTATCCATCGGTGTTTCCAGGGCATGGCACCTTTTTCTATCGTGCCTCCTCCCTTCGGAAGACGACACCCCATGACCAGATCATTGCCTTCTTGCAGTAATTTCAGAAATCCAGGGAGTTCTCCGAAATCATAGCTGCCATCCGCATCTCCCATCAGCACAAATTTTCCTCTGGACCCATCAATTCCCCCCTGGAGAGCACTACCATATCCTCTACTTTTCACATTTACCACACGGGCACCAGCATTTAACGCAATGTTGACAGAGTTATCGGTACTTCCATTATCAGCTACTACAACCTCTCCCGTCACCCCGCTCTTTTCAATTGCATCAATAGCTTCATGTATGCAGGCTTCAAGTGACTTCTCTTCATTAAGACATGGCATGACAATTGAAATTTCTGGAGTAGGTTCAAGGTTGTTATTTGATTGATTCATAAAATTCTCCGAGCCGTATAGATTGAGTTTTGACTTATATCCAAAATTTTTCCATTAATTTGAAAATACCAGTCGCATTAATTATGCAAGCAGAGATGATCAATATCCATTTTATTCGTTCTCGGTTTGAAGAAGATAGCATTGGAGGTATATACAGAGAAATACCCAGCATAACAATAGCCACAATAACATGGAAATATCTTCCTTGCAAAAGGATGGTATCTGCCCCAACTCCCATCCAGAGCAAATAACCGCTCAACACTACCATCAAAAAACACAAAACAGCAGAGATCATGCAAGCAGGTCCCAATAAATATCTTTTCGTAGGTGGATATGTGCTATCGCTTAAAAACAAAGAAGCAATAGCAGAGAATGCCCATAAAACAGTTGTCCATACAGGAACTGGGGTATCTAACCAAGACAATACTCCAACAAATTGATGATATAAATTTTCCCCGTGTATAATAAATGTATTCAGAATAACCCCTAAAAAGCGAAACGGATTATCTATTATTTGGGATAACTGTATGGATGGGTTTACATTCTTATAACCGAATGTTGCTTCTACCTCAATAAAATGCTCTAAAATCCCGTTAGTTTTTATTGTATAGTTCCAGAAAAGAGCTGGAGCAAGGGTTAGTCCACAACCTATACAAAGCACGGCAGCTTTCTGATATTTATTTTTAGTATTACTACATATAAGGGAAACGAGAGAAATAAGCAGTATGGGAGCATAGACTGGTTTTGACATCATCAAAACCAGTCCGGTTATTACAACAATCAATATATTTCTCCATAACTCTATTTGTCCTATAGATAATAGCAAAATCAGCATGGATGCTCCAAAGACTACAGTATCAATATTTATTGATGCTGCCTGAGCGATAACCATTGGTGTGGAAGCGAGCCAGAGAAGTGGCCATTTTAAGGGTGAAGATGAGGATAGTTTGATTGAACATAAAAAAACCACTCCGACAAGGAACGATAATGATACAATTCTTGATAGATAGAATGCGGTTATCAGTTGCAATTTGCCTGGTGGTTTAGAACCATTTAATGTGATCAACTTGATTACAGCGGAGTAACCAAGATATGGAACAGGAGAATATAAAGAGGTATTAAATGCTATATTGGGTATTCTATCCGACTCTTTTTTTATAATATTATCAAGGTATTCATAGAACTCACGATGGCGTTGGCGTATCCGTTCTTGAAAAAAAATTACCAGTTCTCTTGGGTGATTTTTTAATATTAGCTGACCTTCGGTGACACCGTAAGCACGTAAAAAGTGAGATGGCTCATCCGGAGTCTCAAACGGAGGCGTGATAAAAACATAAATGAGACCTAACACAGCAATTATTAAACAAAATAAATAAGCTGGAGAGAACTTTTCGTAAAGCCTATTTGATTTCAAGACTACTTGTATCTCCCTAATTTTTGAGTTGAGTCGTTGTCAACGAGTTTAATTTTGATTCAATAGAATGGAACTATTTTCAAAAACAACGCCTTTCCGATTCTCACGGAAGACTATTTTTGAAAATTTACCATAAACAAATAACTTGTCAATGCGAATTATGAGTTAAAATTTGTGACAATAAAAACATGTCCTTTGTTGGCAAATTCTTGGGACTGTAAATTTGTAAGGGATGAAGTAACTTTTCCTTTTCATAAGGTGCTGACAATGTACTGATTATAGGGATATACAGAATTAATAATTGTCAAAAGTAGCCCCTTTCTCTCAAAATCCCTGAAAAATTTACAGTCCCAAGAAATTAGCCAGAGTACTCTTGTACGCAAATTATGTACATTGTCCGGAC
>CAXNND010000170.1:0-4998 GCA_964203105.1 Desulfamplus sp. | reverse complement strand
CAATAACATTAACACTATCGGCAAGCCTCCCTTTATTATGTCAGCAACATAATAGTACTCATCATAGAGACCCCAGATACCCAATGCGATTAAAAATAGCCCGAAAATTATATGGAGCATATTCCCCCCTCCTGAAACTTTGTTTAATTAAGGAAATTCCTTTTTTATTATTATTACCTCCAGCCTCCCCTCTACTCTGGAGAGAGGGGAGGCTTGGATGACTCTATGTAGAAGTATTATGAAACATTTCAATTAACTTCTGCTATAAAATGCGTTCTATCCACTCCTGGAGGGTTCCAATATCTAAAAGTTCATTCTGACTCAATGGTCCTAAATAATAGACCCGATTCTCTTTAACAGCTAAATAGATTTGTGAATTGCTATAAAATCTATAAGCATAATCTTGAATTTGCTTGGTGACACTTTTAGGAGAAAAAATATCAGGATATGTCACCTCAGCCCAATTAAAAAGGGTTTCGATATTTGAGGATGTCTGGTCTCCTCCTCCGGTTCTAAGCCCTTCATACACCCAGCTTTCTGAGCCAGCAAGAGACCATCCAAAACCAGAATTACCATAATATGTATTTGTTGCCGCTCCTTTCAACGTATTAGCAGTAGTGGAGATAATATAACTTTCCATATGCAGAATTATGGATTCTCCTATAGGTATCTTCACGCTGAAATACCAGGCTCCACCTGGAAACTCAGGAGTGGTTTCTTGAAAAGTCCCCTGAATTGAACCCTGGGCTGTAGTCAAAGTTGCTGAATTGCCCTGTTGTTGAATACTCCAGCTATCCTGTTTGGTATAACCTTCATGAACGTAATCATTAGGCGCTGACATTGCAACTATTGTACCTGTAATCAGCCAATCTCCATGAATATAAGGCGGCGTAACTGCATAAACGATTTGAGAATAAACGAGCACAAAACAGGTAAGTAAAAACAATCTAATCGGTTTCATATTTTTCCTCCTTCATTTTTATTGATTATTAAATCAACAAGTTATGAAAAAAGTCCGCCCGAAGGGCGTTAATTCAACTGGTATGTATGTATGTATGTATGTATGTATGTATTGAGTAAAAGATACTCTATTTTCTATTGCTACTTTTACCGGCAGCAGACATTTTTTTGAAATCCAGCTTTTTTTCTCTTTACCCTCTTTGATCTCTTTTGATTTTTCCGAAGATTTCAACTTGATGAAGATATTAATTCTGTTCAGGAGCTGCTCCATATTTAACTCATTTGCAAAAAACACCGCCCCTTTTCTGATATTTTCCGAAAAACTGTGATACTCAACAAGATGGTATTCAGAAAGCATAATAATATGGATATCTGGATAAGCCTTTGTCAGATGCTTTACAAACGAAGATGCATTCTGTCCGGCAATATGAATATTGGTTAATACTACATCAGGTTGTTCCTCTATGAGTATGTTACAGGCATCAGCAAAACTCTCTGATTCAGTAATGTGAAGGCCAGCAACCTTTTTCTTCAATATGCTTGTAAATATTTTTCTTAAATTAAGATTGTTTTCAATAATCAAAAGGTTTGTCATAGTCATATTCTCTATTACTGCACCATAAGGCTGTTAATCAGACATCAAGTATCAATACTCACTCTTCAGCAGCACATATTTATATGAGTATAGATTTACTAAACAAAAAGATAATGATAAATAGGGCATACCATGTATTTTTGTAATCTTAACACTGTATTTTATTATGGGGTGCTATTGGAGATCGATGATTATCAGGAAAAAAACTCAAGTAGTTCTTGTGGAAGATCATGAAATGGTAAGGCAGGGTTTCAGGGCTTTACTCGGTTCAGTGCCGGATTTAGAGATTGTTGGTGAGGCTGATAACGGGATTCAGGCGGTAAGATGTATTATGGATTTAAAGCCTGATCTTGTATTTCTTGATCTTTCACTTCCAAAGAGGAACGGGATATGTGTTATTGAAGAGATTAAAAAAAGCAATCCCTTTACCAAGTTCATCATTCTGACAGCCCACAATACCGATGAACACGTTCATGCCTGTTTTAATGCCGGTGCAAGCGGATTTGTTTCAAAGTCAGCATGTTTCAGTGAAATAGAGATGGCGATAAAGAGCGTTCTTAAAGGCAATACCTTCATAAGCCCTGAAGTGTCATCACAAGTTATTGACGGTTATCTTGATGGGAAGAAAAAAGAGTGTAATACTACAAGGTTAAGCACTCTTACTAAACGGGAAAAAGAAGTTTTAATCCTTATTGCCGAAGGAAATAAAAACAAAGATATTGCAGATACGCTTTTCATAAGTCTTAAGACAGTGGAACGGCATAGAGCCAATCTTATGAAAAAACTTGATCTTCACAATTCTGCTGCCATTACATCCTATGCAATCCAGAACAAACTTGTTTCACCTGAGAGTTTAATCCCTTTAGTTGACTCTGATTAGCTGGGGAACGGTTGTAAATTCAGTGCCTTGCCACTCTTAAGTTCACTGGTGCTTTTTTCATAGCTACTTTTTTGTGCGACCAGAACGCCCTGATGAGAGTACCTTTTCCAGTGGCAGATTCAATTTCCAGTGTCCCACCAGAAAGTCTGCACCGCTCTTTCATGCTCACAAGACCAAGTTTAGAACAGTTATCTTCCTCTGTTGATGATTTTATGCTACATAGCAAATAAGAGTCATTATTGTTACAGGGGGGGGTAAAACCTTTTCCGTCATCTGAAACAGTAAAGCAGATTCCACCGATAAACTTGATTTCATCAGATTTTATTACTTCATCAGAAGCACTGATTCTATTTTCAATATTTGCAATATGTTCAAGGGTTATTTCAATATTTTTACAGCCACTATGTTTTATGCTGTTGTTCATGGACTCCTGTAAAATCCTGAAAATAACTATTTTTATATCATCTGGAATCTGATTTTCATCTGCCTCTATCTTATGGCTGACAAATACCCATGGATAGATTTTTTCAAACTCTCTTGAATACCATGAGATAGTTGCAAGAATACCAAGATCAGAGAGAACTGGTGGCCAAAGGGCTGTTGTAAGCTCACGGGTCTCTTTTATCGTCTCCTGAATGATAGTTACGACATTTTCAAGTTGGCTTCTGTAGTCTTTTTTCTTCCACCTTGTCATGGTCATAAGAACATGCTCAACTGAAAACTTAATTGCTGTAAGAGACTTTCCAAGGACATCATGAAGCTCAAAAGCCATAAGTTTCCTCTCATTCTCCTGAGCCTGAATTATCATGGAAGATACATTATTGTGATCGCGTTTGCAATTTTCTAAAGATTGTCGGGATTGCTCAAGTGCTTTTGCCATTTGTGCAATCTCAGCCTTCAATTTTCGGTTTTCTTCGATCATATTCTCAATGATTTCCATACTATTCAAATTGTTGTTCCAGTTTTTATGTTGTTTTAAGTCTGTCTATTTCCATTTTTATATCCTCTTTTGTAAGACGCATTTTATCTCGCATGTTACAATAAGCCGAAGCCCCGTCAATAAGGGAAATAGCTTTACCTGGAAGATATTCTCCTTGAAGGTATGTTCCGCTCAATTTCACTGCTTCAATTAATGCACCATCATCAATTAATACACCATGATGGCGTTCAAAATTTGGAGCGATGCCTCTTAATATCTCAATCACCTCATCTGTCTCAGGTTCGTGAATGATAATTTTTTTGAATCGTCTGGCAAAGGCAGTATCCTTTGACAGTGATTGTGCACCTTCAAAGGTTGTTGCACCGATACATGGGAACTCTCCCCGTGCAAGGAGGGGTTTTAAAAATTCACCGGCACTAATTGATCCTTCTGTTGAGCCGGCATCAAGCAGGGTGTGAATCTCGTCAATAAAAACTATTATTTTATCTTTTTGGCTGAGAACCTCATCCATAAGACCCTGTAGTCTGATTTCAAGGTCTCCTCTATATTTTGTACCTGCAACAAGGCTGTTAAGTGATAGAGAATAGAGCTTTTTCCCCTTGAGTCTGTCAGAGATGGCTGATTCTGAAATATTGCCCTTACCACCATTGAAAAAAGACCACTTGCCGTTTGCAGCATAACTATTGTTATTTGAAGCATCTCCTCTTGCAATTGCCATTGCAAGCCCCTCTACCACAGCGGTCTTTCCAACTCCAGGGTAACCTACCAGCAGCGGATTGTTGATCTCCATCTGGGTCAAAACCTGTATAACCCGTTCAATTGTTGCTCCGGCACCAACAAGAGGTTTTGCATTTTTAAGGTATCTGACATCTGTCAGAAGTTGCCCATATCTTTCAAGATAGCCCTCAACCTTTCTCGGTTGTTTAGGTGATCTGGCAAAAAAAAGGGCGAGTTCAGGAGGCATGTCATAAGAGGCTGGCACAAACAGATAAACCTCATCCTCCCTGTTTTCAAGTGTTCTGCTCAACTCTTTTATAAGTGAACGGATCTCACCAACACCAGGATTAACAACATCCTTTTCACCGATATAATGGTGAAAATCCTCTAAAATATAGGCAATTCGCTCTTGTGGTCTTTTTATGATAAACCGTATGACTTCCTTTGGATCCGATGTGTCCGATGTGTTTACATCATTAAAAAGCGGATAGTTCTTGGACAGACGGTTGAGAACAAGACCTCTTGCCTTGCTCCACAAAACAGGAATTTTTCCTTTTGCTATAAGTTCCGCAACGAGCTGATCCATCTCCTCCATCGGGTGATTATATTTGACAAGGCATAAAGGCATGGTTTGTGTTGAGAGGGTATTATCACTATATTCTGTCAAAGAACTCCTATTAATTGACAAATCTGCCCCATGCAAACTGATATTGCCTGATAAGGTGTCTGCCCTGTAATTGTCTGGATTGACATCTTCTGATAGTTTACTGTTCTGATTTGATAAAGTAACTTTCCCTTCCCCCTTGATCAATATTTCGCTTGCAACTTTGTATAACCTCTCCTTATCAATATTAATATTCTGGCGATTATTTTTTGCATTCTGTATTATTTTCTTAACAATCAGAG
>CAXNND010000169.1:0-5004 GCA_964203105.1 Desulfamplus sp. | reverse complement strand
TTGCATTGGCAAGCGAGGCTTTTGCCTTTGCAAAGGCAATCTCCTGATCCTTGCTCTCCATCTTGGCGATAGCCTGTCCTTTTCTTACTGTGTCACCCTCATCAACAAAACGATCTAAAAGAACTCCCGGAATCCTGAAGCTGATGGTGGTCTCTGTAGCCTCAATATTTCCTGAAACCATCAATTCTCCATTATTAGCCTGTGGATTCAGTCTTGGGTATAAATTAATAGCCGCAACAATTATTATTATCGGCAAAATGATAAATAGAAGCCGTTTTTTCATAAATCTCCTTTATATATTCTTTTTTCTGTCAACCTCTTCAATCAGGGCGATAAAAACCTCTTCCATACTTGGCATAATGTCAATATTTTTATTCTCATCTTTATGGAGAATATCCCTATTTTCTAATTGAGTCTGGTTCACTTCTCTTTGATTATACCTCATTTCTCCTTGATTCTGCTGGACAAGTTCTGTTTTCAACTCAATTGGCGTCCCCATTGCAATCATGTTGCCGCCGTAAATCAGGGCAATTCTATCACAGTATTCAGCCTCATCCATGTAGTGGGTTGTCACAAAGATGGTTATTCCAGCTTCTGCCATCTCATAAATCAGATTCCAGAATCCTCTGCGGCTGATAGGATCAACTCCACTTGTCGGTTCATCTAAAAAAATAATTGGTGGCTCGTGGAGAATAGCACATGCAAGGGCAAGACGCTGTTTCCAGCCGCCACTCAATATTCGGGTAAGGCTTTTTCGGTGATCTTTTAATCCAGCCATCTCAACTGCCCAATCTTTTCGCAACTCAAGCGTTTTGCCTTTAAGTCCATAGATTCCACCGTAAAAATTGATATTCTCCTCAACTGTGAGGTCTTCATAAAGGGAGAATTTCTGACTCATGTACCCGATATTTTGCTTAATCTCCTCAGCCTGTGTCTTTACATCAAAGCCAGATACAGTTCCCTCTCCTTCGGTAGGCTCAAGAAGTCCGCACAACATGCGGATTGTTGTGCTTTTTCCCGCACCATTTGGACCGAGAAATCCAAATATCTCGCCCCTTGGCACTTCAAAACTTATGCTGTTTACCGCTGTAAAATTTCCAAAACGTCGTGTCAGCTTTTTAACAGTTACTGCTGGAATTGCTGGAGTAATTTGTGTTACTAAAGATTGATCTTCAAGAATATTCTCAGGGTGGGTATGTAAAAGAGGGGGATAGTTAGTAGCAGAATCAGGAGATGCGGCACCCTCTTTATTTTTATCTCCCAAAATACTGACAAAAACATCCTCAAGACTTGGAGTAATCTCTTTTATCTCTTTATATTCAATGTTTGAACTATCCATGATCATTCGGCAATAGTGTTCAGCCTTATCAATATTGACAGAAACAACATGAACCCTATCTCCAAAAAGATTTACATTATCTATATTCACCTCTGACAATTCATCGATCTCTGTTTTTTTCTTCATGTCAGGGTTGATAGGCTTTTGATGGCTCTGCAGAAGACGGTTGATCTCCTTAGCTCTTGAGCTTCTGATTGAGATAATCTTGCCTCTCATCAAACATCTGATTTCAGACATCGTTCCCACGGCAACCATCTTGCCATGATCTATCAAGCCAATCCGATCACACCGCTCTGCCTCATCAAGGTAAGCTGTGGTGACAAGAATGGAGACATTTTCTTTGAGGAGGCGATAGAGTATTTTCCAGAAATCCCTTCTGCTTACAGGGTCAACTCCATTTGTGGGTTCATCAAGAAGAAGGACTCGTGGTGTGTGAATTAGGGCACAGACAAGCTGGAGCTTCTGTTTCATTCCGCCAGAAAGATTGCCGGCTCTCCGCTTTTTGAATGGTGACATCTGGCTGAAGTTGAGAAGCTCATCAATCTTTAATACCCTCCCTTTTTTGGAGACACCATAAAGATCGGCATAAAAGCTAATGTTCTCCATAACTGTCAAATCAGGATAGAGACCAAATCGCTGGCTCATGTATGCAAGCTGATCTTTTACCTGCTCTGACTGGGTTATAACATCGTAACCAGCAATTGAGGCACCACCTGATGTTGGCTCCATGATACTTGCCAGCATTCGCAGCGTAGTTGACTTTCCAGCACCATCAGGACCTACAAGCCCGAATATTTCACCGGCATGTACCTGAAAACTTAGATTGTCAACTGCGACAACATTTTGTGCAACACCGTTACCAAACCGTTTGGTAAGAGAAGATGCTATAATGGCAGGGATATGCTTTTCTTTTGACATCAAATTATCTTTTGACATTACAATATCGGACATTCCATCTAAAGTTGTATGATGGCTGCATGAATTTCAAGCCCGCCATGAAATATCGGAATTAATGCCTTAATTGCAGGAAGATAGCTCAGAAGACGTTTATCAGGAACGATAACAGCAACACGCCATCCTGTAAAACCTGATTCGAGCTTTTTACCAATACGATCAAACATCTTGTCAACTTCCCCTTTCTCTCCAATACGCTTTCCATAGGGTGGATTTAACACTAAAAAACCATTTGTCACTGTCAGTCTATTAGTTCTATCGGAAAAATCATCCTTTTGAGCTGCTAACTCTCCAGGCAGAATATCAAAAAAATCATCTTTTATGATCTGGACTGAGGATGTCAGATTGAATTTTTCAACTGTCTGTTTTAACCCTGCCAGCATATTGGCATCTTTATCCACTGCGAATATAAGAGGATGTTTGGTTATGCGGTCTTTATTTTGATGATTTATCCCTGCCCTGCCCTGATATTTGATCCTATCTTCTGCAATTTTCTTCATGTAGTTCCACTGACCTCTGCTGAAGCATGGCCAGTCTTCAAAGGCAAATCGTCTGAAAAAACCGGCTGGAATATTGTGTGCAACCATTGCAGCTTCAAGGGTAAAGGAGCCGGAACCGCACATGCCATCAATCAAAGGAGGTATCTCATATATACTGGATGGAAAGCTGTCTGACAGAAATTCGTCAGGTTTGATAGAGGAGTTGCCTGTCGGGTAGCTCATGGCAGCCAGAATGGCAAAGGCAAGAGTTTCACGAAGCGGAGCTGCTCCAACATTCTCTTTTAACCCTCTTTTATGTAAAAGCTCTCCGCTGCTGTCTATCGATATCTCAAAAATATCATTTTCGGTTCGTAACATGATCGTCTGCATACCAATGGATGTTTCTGGTTGTGGTATCTCACCTTTGCAGTTTTGATCAGAGCTTGCAAAATGGTCTTTAATTGACCTTTCTGCCCTTTGAGCTATTGCATCTGTATGGTAAAGCCTTGAAGCCTTGGCTGAAACTTCAAAATCGACAGGCATGGATGGTTTAAGATAAAGTTCCCACTCAATCTCGGACAGTTTTTTTTCAAGTGCCCTGAAATTTTCAGCCCTGAACCTTGCAATACGCATAAGAAATCTTGAAGGGCTTCTAAGATAGAGATTGGCAGCATAACAATCTTCGACGCTACCTGTGAATTCAACGCCTCCGGGTATAACCTCAATATCTTTAAATTGTATGGACAAACAGGAGTCCGCTCTCTGATGCTGATGACCATCAAGGTTTATATTTTGCTGGTTTAAGGCGATCATCTCTCTATGACACAATCTTTTGAGTCCAGGTGCACAGACCGCAAAAAAACGGTGAGTTCTTGCTGCTATCCTTCTTTTTACCCTTTTTTCAAGAGCAGTTTTTTTTATCATTGGTAAAATACCTTTAACTCCTTGGATGTGCCTTATCGTAAACTTCCATCAGCTTGTCAATAGTTACATGTGTGTATATCTGGGTTGTAGAGAGACTGACATGTCCCAAAATCTCCTGTATGCCACGAAGATCAGCTCCGGCATCCAGCATGTGGGTTGCAAACGAGTGTCGCAGCATGTGGGGCGATACGTGCATTCTGAGGCTGCACTCATTAACAATCTTTTCAAGGATACGCCTCATGGAGCGATCTGTGAGGCGGGTCAGGCTCTTGTTGAGAAAAAGAGGGGTGAAACGATGCCCAAGTGTATGTCTGTATTGCAAGATAGCCTTCAGTGCCCTCTCTCCTACAGGCACAATCCTCTGCTTGTCCCCTTTACCTGCTGAAATCTTAATGAACTGCCTCTCAAAATCAATATCATCAAAGTCAAGGGCTGCCATCTCTGATACCCTTACTCCTGTAGAATAAAATGTCTCAATAATGGCAAGGTTTCTCTTTCCATGGAGGGAATCAGCCTCAATCGAGTCAAGTAGAAAGAAGATATCATCAACTGTCAGGAAATCCGGTATTTTACGAGGCACCTTTGGCGTTGGGACAAAATCTGCAGGATTAACCTCAACTGCTCCGCTTCTGAGAAGGTTATCGAAAAAAGACTTAATGGCTGACAGCTTTCTTGAAAGTGAACTTTTTTTAATACCTGTACCTGCAAGATGTGCAATATAATCTCTGACAACTGTTTTATAGTTCTGCCTCACAAGGATCAAAAATAGCTCATCGGTGAGAACTTGTTCTGTTGTTTTGCATGTTGATGGTTCAGACTCATCCTCTTCAGACTCACACTTTCTATCAAGCTCTTGAAATTGATGCTTTTTTTCCAGATACTTGATATAGTCTCCGAGATCACTTTTATATGCTGTAATGGTATGTGAAGAGTATCCCTTTTCTGCAGCAAGAACATCTAAAAATGATTTTAAAAGCGTTACCATTAAGTCTCCCACCCCTGCCTGACTCTGTAGGTAGAAAGAGTTGTAGATACTTTAAAAACCAATATCATTTTAACGTAATCCTCTGTTCGGGGCTGTTATTCTCATAATCTGCTTCATATCTTCCCACACTAGACGTTTAAGGCTCTTGTCTGTCAATATATGTGCGGGATGATATGTTGGCATAAGAGCGATTCCATTCCAGTTATAAAATTTTCCTCTTGAGGATGTTAGCATGTACTCTATCCCCATCATAATTTTCAGTGCAGAGTCCCCAAGCGTAGAGATGATTTTGGGATGAAACCCGTTGGTAGTGATTTTCACCT
>CAXNND010000168.1:0-5023 GCA_964203105.1 Desulfamplus sp. | reverse complement strand
TTATTTGCAAAAAAGTAGGGACACACCAGCGGGTCCCTACTTTTTTACTTTTTATTCACTGTTAATTTATATCTTGTTGGCAGCCATTATAGCTAAAGCATTTACAATGCTTGCAGCAACATTGGAGCCACCTTTCCTTCCTGTATTGGAAATATACGGATAGTCAAGCTGTATAAGTTCGTCTTTTGATTCTGCCGCATTTACAAATCCGACCGGCACTCCTATGATGAGAGAGGGCTTAACCTTTCCCGCTTTTATAAGTGTAATAAGACGTAAAAGGGCTGTGGGTGCATTACCCACCACATATATTGTAGATGTGTGTCTGCCATGTATAGTATTATTAGACACGTTGTTACAAGGCAACATGTCGTGATTCACCATATCGGCAGATTTATCAACAGCAGCAACTGCTCTGGTAATTCCCTCTTTTTTTGCCCGTTCAGCAACATCGTCATCAGCTATCAGACACATCACCTCTCCGCCAAACATTGATATCTCGCCTTTTCTTATACCTACCCGAGCCATATTGGTATCTGTGATTATGGTTGCACCGTCTTTTATAGCCGATATGCCGGCAGATATCGCATTTCGATGAAATCTTACTGTATTGATATATTCAAAATCAGCAGAGGTGTGGATCATTCTTTGTATAATTTGCCACTCCTGCTCGTTGAAGGTGTGCTCTCCTGCTTCTTTGTTAATTATGGTGAAACTTAATTTTTCGATATCCTGAGGTGTCAATATTAGTTCCCCTTTTATTTACTGTGTTTAATCACGGTTTTTATCTTTTTTTTTGCGATTATGTCAATTTGTATGCTATTAAAAGTACATCCATTTTCACTAACTAAAATTATGTATAATTGATCATGCAACTCAATACAATAAAAATTAAATCGTGTAAAAAAAGCGGGCTATCAGAAGATGGATTTTGCACGGATAAAACAGATGTTTCAGAAATATCTTATAGGCTATAAAGTCCAGACAGACCCTATACTTGAAAAAAAGCTTGTGAATAATTACCAACTTTTGCCTTTCCAAAGGGGAGAGTCAAGAGATTTTGTTTAATAATCATAAATTTATAATGGGAGAAAACTACATTATGGGAGTAAAAATCATTGAGAAATGTGAGTCAGCCTACGCCTATCCTCTGTTGATCAAGAACATTTTCAAAAATTCTCTGATTCGTTCACCAAATCAGGAGATCATATACAGGGATCAGATGAAATACACCTATCGGGATTTCCACAAGCGTGTTGCAAAACTTGCCAATGCTTTGGAATCTCTTGGTGTAAAACAGGGTGATACAGTTGCAGTGATGGATTTTGACAGCCATCGTTATCTTGAGTGCTATTTTGCAATTCCCATGATGGGAGCAATTCTTCATACAGTGCATATCAGACTATCACCAGAGCAGCTTCTATACACAATAAACCACGCTGAAGATGATGTTATTTTGGTCAATTCCGAGCTTCTACCTTTGCTTGAGCCTATCAAGGATAAAATAGAGACTGTCAAAAAAATTATTCTTATCAAGGAGACCGATAAAGACCCTGCAACATCAATTGAGTTTGATGGAATATATGAAGATATTCTGAATGATGCAGATGACAAATATGATTTTCCTGATTTTGATGAAAATGCCAGAGCAACCACCTTTTATACATCAGGTACCACAGGAAACCCGAAAGGTGTCTATTTTAGCCACAGACAGCTTGTTCTGCACACCTATGGAATTATGACAGGACTGTGTGCCATGGATTCCCAGGCTGTTACGAGTTCTGCTGATGTCTATATGCCTCTGACCCCGATGTTTCATGTTCATGCCTGGGGAATGCCATATCTCTTCACCATGCTTGGCAACAAGCAGATATATCCAGGACGTTATGAACCTGAGATGATCCTTAAACTTGTTGATACTCATAAGGTGACCTTTTCCCACTGCGTTCCTACCATCATTCACATGCTCATAAACTCTCCGGCTATAGAAAAAGTTGATCTGTCCAACTGGAAGGTTGTTATTGGCGGCTCTGCCCTTTCAAGGGGACTTTGCAAGGCAGGGCTTGCAGCAAAAATAAATCTTTACACTGCCTATGGTATGTCTGAGACCTGTCCTATTCTTACTGTAGCACATATCAAGCCTCACATGTATGGCTGGGACGAGGATAGACTGGTTGATATCAGATGCAAAACAGGTCTTCCAATCCCCATGGTTGACATTGAAATCATTGATCCTCTTGGTAATCCTGTTCCGCATGATGGTGTCCATACTGGTGAAGTTGTGGCAAGAACTCCGTGGCTTACACAAGGGTATCTTCACAATCCTGAAAAGAGCGAGGAACTCTGGTATGAGGGCTGGCTTCATACAGGCGATGTTGGGTATATTGACGAAGAGGGTTATCTCAAGATTACAGACAGGCTCAAGGATGTTATCAAAACTGGTGGAGAGTGGATATCATCTCTTACACTTGAAGATATCATAAGCCAGCATCCGGCTGTTAGTGAAGCTGCTGCAATAGGAATTCCTGATGAGAAGTGGGGAGAGCGTCCGATCGTTTTGGCAGTGCTCAGAGATGCCTATAAAGGAAAAGGGGCTACTCTGGAAAAGGATATTAAAGATGTATTTGTCAAAGAGTTTGAAAAGGGCAATATCCCGAAATATGGCATTCCTGACAGAGTTATCTTTGTTGATACTATTGCCAAAACAGGGGTCGGTAAATTGGACAAAAAGGTTTTGAGAGTACAGTACTCAAAATAATTATGATGTTGTTTAACACTTTATTATCAAATAGTTCAACGGCAACTGACTTACTGACCATTGATATGCCAGCAAGTCAGTTGTCAACCCCTTATTGCAAAATCACGCTGAACAAAAAAGGGGCAGACCAATATACAAAAATGAGTTTCCCATTAAAGTATGGTATCTTCTCTGAAATTGAGACCTCTGATGCCATACTTCAGTTTAATCTCAACCATGAGATCGTAAGGGCAAAGGGCAAGAATAGAGAATGGATTCAGCCCTCTGAATGGCTCAAGAGAACCATGGGAAACGACTGGATATATTACTCGACCGGTGGCTACGCAGGTGTATTTGAAGCCATAGGTGAGTATTACCTTCCAAACCTTCCATATCCCACAAATTCACTTATTGGAGGCAAACCGTTTAACGAACCAGCAGTTGATCGTTTACTCGCATCATGGCAGGAGATTATCAGCAAATCATTAGATAGTGTAAAAGAGAGAGTCAAATCACTGTCAAGTGCTGTTTTAGGTGGCTGCCCATTACCTGGAACAGAAAGTTACCATTTAGTAAATTATTCCCATTTTATTCAATTTCTTCAAAGTGCCCTGGCAAATAATCCTGAAAGCCTTGAGAAAAAAGCCGATTCCCTATTTGACGCATCAGGATGCAGAATTACTGTTATGCCACCTGATGCCCGTCATGTTGATTATGACATAATACCCTTGGTCATATCAGATGGATGTCTCTACAAATGCAGATTCTGCCGCGTTAAATCGGACAAACCCTTTGGAGTCAGAACTCCTAATCAGATAAGCCAACAGATTGCAACATTAGGAGATATATACGGAAGGGATATTCTAAACTACAACTCGGTTTTTCTTGGAGATCATGATGGTTTGAATGCGGCTAATCAGCTAAATAGATATAATATTGTCAATCCTGTTAATGATAGAACTGTCAATAGTCATAATTATAAAGATACTATACTTTTGGCAGCACAAGAGGCTTACAGGGCTTTTGGGTTCAGTAAATCCTACATGAAAGGGTCTAATCTGTTCATGTTTGGCAGTGTTGACTCCCTGATGAATGCAAACCACGGGCTTTTTGAATCTTTGAATTGTATGCCATATCGAACCTACATCAATATTGGTCTTGAGTCAGCAGATCAAGATACTCTTGATCTGCTTGGAAAACCACTTACTGCTGCACAGGTTGAAGAGGCTTTTATGGAGATTCAGAGAATAAACTCCCTTTTCAGCAATATTGAGATAACAGCCAACTTTATTATGGATGAAAAACTTCCAAAAGGTCACTATCCATCATTTTTAAGGCTTGTTCGTGACAAAATTGAGAGACCTAAAACAAAAGGCTCTGTATATCTTTCGCCTCTTCGGATCAACAAGCCTTCAAGAGAGGTGCTCTTTGAATTCAACAGACTCAAGACATTGAGTCGTGTTCCAACTTTTTTGTATATCATTCAGAGACTTTAGCCGCTGTTTGCCTTAAATCCATAAAACTTGATTTTACATTGCAGCCATGATACCTCAATTCAATTCTCATACAACCTATCAAAAAATTAAAACTATGTTGAGTAATCTTATATGAAAAAAAATAAATATATATCAATTCATGGGGGGCACAGCGGAGAGTTCTGCAGCCATGCAACAGACACTCTTGAAGAGATTATTTTAAAATACATTCAATCTGGATTTGAGTGGGTAGGTATTACAGAGCACATTTATCCCCTGTCAAATCAGTTAAGATATCCTGATGAAGTTGTTGCAGATATTGATGTAACTACACTTGCTGCAAGATTTTCGCAATACATGAGAATATGCAGAGCACTTCAGGAAAAATATATTGACAGAATAACAATCTTCACCGGATTTGAAACTGAAAGCTATACAGGATACAAAGAGTTCATCCCTTCCATGATTCAGCAGTTCAAACCAGATTATGTTGTTGGTTCGGTTCACCATATTCCTGTTTATGATCCGTCCAATGATCAGATAGAGGATATCTGCATTGATTATTCGAAAGATAACTACAACAGAGCAGCATCTCTGCTTAATGAGAGTTACGACCTTGGTGAGAGATTCGCCTTTAGTGGTATTGACAAGCTATATTGTCAATATTTTGATATCCAGTATGAGATGATCCAGCACATTGAGCCTGCTGTGGTAGGCCATTTTGATCTGATAAGAATTTTTGATAAGGATTATCCGGAAAGAATCACCGAACCTGTTATATGGGAGCGTATAGCAAGAAATCTTGAGTTGATAA
>CAXNND010000167.1:0-5043 GCA_964203105.1 Desulfamplus sp. | reverse complement strand
AACACTTGCAATACCTTCCGGCATACCAATTCCAAGGTTTACAATATTATTGGTATTGAGTTCCAAAGCTGCCCTTCGAGCAATAACCTTGCGTTCACTCATAGCCATTGGCTTGATTGACTGCATCGGCACCTTGATCTCCGAGCTGAAAGAGGGGTTGTAAATCTCCGCAAATGTCTGCCAGTGGTTTTCAGGCTTTGATACAACAACGCAGTCCACCATTATACCAGGTATTTTAACCTGTCTTGAGTGCAAAGTGCCTTTTTGAGCAATCCTCTCCACCTGAACAATCACAACACCGCCAGAGTTTCTCGCAGCCGTTGCAATGGCAAGTGATTCTAAAACCAACGCCTCCTTTTCCATTGTGATATTGCCATCAGTGTCTGCGGTAGTTCCTCGCAAAAGTGCAATATTAATTGGAATGGTTTTGTATGCAAGATACTCCTTGCCGTCAAAATGGACAAGTTCAACAAGATCTTCGGTCGTGAGTTTGTTGATTTTTCCACCCCCATTTCTTGGATCGACAAATGTGCCAAGTCCAACTGTTGTGATTGTACGGGGTTTTTTGGCGGCAATATCTCTGTATAGGTGTGAGATAACCCCCTGTGGAAGGTTATAGGAGATTATTTTGTTTTCAACGGCAAGTTTCTGGAGTTTTGGAACAAGTCCCCAGTGTCCCCCGATAACTCGTCGAACAAGCCCCTCATGTCCCAAGTGGTTTAGACCTCTTGAAACTCCATCTCCTTGCCCCGCAGCATAGAGAAGAGTCAAGTCCTTAGGATTTCCAGTTTTCAAAAAATACTCTTCAAGATCAATTGCAAGCTGCTCAGGAAATCCAATGCCGACAAAACCTCCAGTTACAACGGTATCCCCTGAACGAATAAGCTGTATCGCCTCCTCGCTTGATACTATTTTGCTTTTTTTTGCCCGTGCAGGAGTAAGGGTGGAAAGCATGGGATGTCCGCTTTTGGAGGGGGCTGTAGCTTTTAGGTTTTCATTTGCGTTTTTTGTTGGCATGTTCAATCTCCCTATTGGTATATGATTTTTATCCCATTATTTTTCATGGCTTAAGCCTGAATCTTATAAACTTTTGACAAATAAAAAGTCAAGATATCGTTAAAAATTGGCAAATTTAGCATTATTATAATAATCGATATTATTGTTGAAACTGCCAGGCTATTTGCAGGGGAAGATCAAGGCAGAACTTGCAATTTCTACCAAGAATGTAGATGGCACGATATTTATACCGTTAAAACCAGTTGTAATTTGTTTATCAGACAAAATCAATGAATTCTGTCATATCATCAGGTAGGGGGGCTATAAATTCAACCCTTCTGCCTGACCATGGATGTATGAAACTCAACTTCCACGCATGTAGCATATGTCTTGATATATGCTTTGAAGCCGAATTTGATATACTGTTTTGAAGTTTAACTGCACTATCAACTTTCTTGTTCTTTAGGTTGAATTGCAACCCTCTCTTTGCCCCATCTCTTTTAAATCCATAGACACTGTCCCCGACCAACGGGTGTCCAAGTGCCTTGAAATGAACCCTGACCTGATGGGTTCTTCCAGTTTTCAGCTCTGCGTCAACCAGAGTGGCGTAACCATATCTTTGTCTCACCTGCCATAAGGTCTCCGCATACCTGCCATTTTCAGCAATAGACATCATTTTGCGTTTTACAGGATGGCGGCCAATTGGCAGAATAATTCTTCCAGAATCCTCTTTCAGATTGCCTGCGACAAGTGCAATATATCTTTTTTCCACCCTTCGTTGCATGAACTCGTTTTTAAGAAATAAAAAGGATTGTTCATCTTTTGCCACAACCATTACACCGCTGGTATCTCTGTCTAAACGATGGACAATTCCAGGTCTTGAAATATCTTCTCCAACATATCTGATTTGTGGGCAATAACTTATGATAGAATCGACAAGTGTACCTGATAAATTGCCAGGGGCAGGATGCACTACCACACCTGAATTTTTATTGATAACAAGAATATGGGAATCTTCATGGATAATATCAAATTGTCTTTTTATATTTTTTGAAATGAAAGAATCTTCCGCTGAAACAATAAAAGGTTGATTTTGCTCTTCATACAAAATCCCTGAAACAACATCACCTGAATGCAATTTGGATGATGGCTTTTTTATCTTACCTGCTACTAAAATATCTCCTCTTTTAATCAGTTGCGCAATTAAAGAACGAGAGTATCCATCAGCTTTTATTGCAACCAGATAATCAAGACGGCAACCTTCAAATTCATTTGTAACTACAAATTCAATTTTCAAAAATTGTTTTTCCCAGTAATAATTAATAAATTAAGCCGGCAAAACATCGAAAAATAAAAAACCGACAGTATAAAAGTAACCGTCGGTTTTTTATTAATTTTTCTGTTTTCTTGCAATAAATTTTTTAAAAACTCAATTAAAGAATAAAGAACAACATAAGATAATTATGAAAAAAGATTTTCTATCTCTGTAATCATCTCCTGTTCATTTATAGATTTTGCTGTTGAAAGTTCCTGTACAAGAAGACTTTGAGCTGTATCAAGAAGTTTTCGTTCCCCAAAAGAGAGATCCTTTTCAAGTTTTAGATGAAACAGGTCTCTGAAAACCTCTGCAACATCGTATATGGAACCAGTCTTGATCTTATCCATATATTCGCGATATCTGCGGTTCCATGTTTGATTATCAGCTATTTGTGTCTTTTTCTGCATAATCTTGTAAACCTGGGGAATCTCGTTTTCAGGGATAATATCCCGAAGTCCCACTGACTCAACCTTTGACGTAGGGATCATTATAACCATGCCATTTTCAATGATTTTCATCATATAAAAATTCATATTTTCCCCATTGATCTCTTTGCTCTCAATGGATTCAATACAACCTACCCCGTGTGCAGGATAAACAGCAAGATCCCCTTTGTTAAATTGTTTTTTTCCAGGTCCACGTATGACTGCCATTAGACTCTCTCCCTATTTGTAAGCACTACTCTCTTGTTATATACTTAACCAAACAATACTGCTATCATTTATGATGATAGCATAACCTCATATCATTATCAATCTAAATTCCATAAGAGAGCTGCTTGACTTAAATGCTCTTAATCGGAAGATAGATTCTGTTTATAAATCAGATGGTTTAGTGGAATTAAAAGAGTTCATGGCAGTTTGAACATTTCTCGACAAGATAAGAGAACAGGCATCAGCAGTTGTTTTTACAACCAAATCTATCTCCCTTTGCTCTTCACCGGAAAATCTTCCAAGCACATGTCCGGTAACTTCAGCTAACTGTTCTCTTGTTGGGCGACCCACACCCACTCTGATACGGATGAAATTTTTTGTGCCAAGTATTTCGATAATAGAACGAATGCCATTGTGTCCACCGTGTCCCCTGTCCTTTACGATCATTATACGTCCACATGGCAGATCAAGTTCGTCGTGTATAATAATGATATTACCGGTTTCAATTTTGAAATATGAGGATATCTGTTGAACAGGATAACCGCTCCTGTTCATGTATGATTGAGGTTTGACAAGAATGGTATGCTTACCTTCAATGATACCTTTTGTAATATCAGCATCAAATCGGGAGCTATTAAAGGTGAGGTTATATCTGCGGGCAATCTCTTCTACAACTATAAAACCAATATTATGGCGGGTCTGGGAGTACTCTTTTCCTGGATTTCCCAGACCCGCCACCATGTAAATCTGGCTGTTTGCCATATTTTATTTGCTATTCTGCACTCTCTGCAACTGCTTCTCCAGCAGAAGCCTTGGATGTAGATGGTGGTACTAATGTAATTACTGTAAAATTAACTTCATGAGGAATATGAATATTTTCACCAAGATCAATATCTTTTACATGGATTGCATCGCCTATGTTGAGCTTTGAAACATCAACAAGGACAGCTTCAGGCACATCAATTGGCCGACAGATAAGTTCAAGCTCTCTTCTGATAATCTGCAAAAGTCCCCCTGCCTTGATACCAGGAGCGATGCCAGTTGCTTCCACAGGTACCATAACAGAAACTTTGGTATTCATGTCCACCTCTTGGAAATCTGCATGAAGATACTGCAATCCAAATACATCTTTCTGAATATCTTTGAGAAGTACAGTTCTTGAAGGCTTTGCATCACCTGCAACCGCAAGATTCATAAAAAGACCTGTAGAACCATTTTTTCTGATTATTTCAGAAAAGTCATAAGTTCCCACAGAAAGCAATACTGGCTGAGTTGCAGGTCCGTAAAGGATAGCAGGTATAGCGTTATTCTTTCTGATCGCACGGGAGACCGTTTTTCCGCTACCTTCTCTGATTTCAGCTTTTAAATCAATAAGTTCCAAATTATTATCCTCCATGTGCTGTAAATCAATGCAGCACTCAAATATTTTATATTTTATCCTATAATATGGCGATATGGTATCCTTAGAAGATGTATTCTAAAGTATTTTGTATCTCATACAAAAAGACAATGTACAGAGTCGCCTCTATAACTTCTTATAATTGCTTCACCAACCAGCTTTGAGATAGATAGCTGCTTGATTTTTCCGCATTTCATGGCATTCTCAGCTAATGGGATAGTATCAGTAACCACAAGTGTCTCCAAAGAGGAGTTCTCAATTCTTTCAACTGCAGGACCTGATAATACAGCATGTGTACAACATGCATGAACAGACTTTGCACCTTTTGCTTTAATGATTCCCGCAGCTTCTGTTATCGTACCTGCTGTATCAACCATATCATCAAAAATAATAACCACCTTATCCTGCACATCCCCAATAATTGCCATTGCCTTTGCCTGATTAGGAGCACTTCTACGTTTGTCCACAATTGAAAGAGTTGCGTTGAGACGTTTAGCAAATGCTCTTGCCCTTTCAACGCCACCGGCATCTGGTGATACAACGGCAAGATCCCCTGAAAAATTTGATTTGATATAATCAAGAATGACCGGTGCAGCATAGAGGTTATCAACTGGAATATTAAAAAATCCCTGTATCTGTCCAGCATGAAGATCTAATGTAATGACTCGGTTTACCCC
>CAXNND010000166.1:0-5056 GCA_964203105.1 Desulfamplus sp. | reverse complement strand
AACCACATCCTTTCCGGGAATCGGGGCAACGATACGGATACTTAATGCACTCAGTGCCAATGCAAGATCGTCGGTAAGGTTGACAATTTTGCTTATTTTAACACCAGCGGCTGGTCTGTATTCAAATGTGGTAATCACAGGACCAGGGAGGATATCCACAATTTCCCCCTTGACGCCAAAATCCCTGAGCTTGTTATCAAGTATCTCCCCCTTTTTTATCAGAGAATCCATGTCAGGACCACCGCTGCTCTTCTGTTTTTCATTCAGGAGGGTGAGAGGGGGAAGGATAAAGATGTCAACCTCACAAGAGTCTCTATTTGCAGCATTTTCCCTAACAGGTTCCATGGTTGAAAAATCTGCGTCAGCAATAATCTTCTCATCAGAAGCAATATTGTCATCAGATGTTTGAATGTGGTTACTATTTAATGAGATAGATTCAAGATCGATCCTCAAACCACTTAATCTGTCAAGACCAGTTACGCTAAGACCTGTTTTAGTCAAGCTGGTTATATTTTCCCTGCTCAGAGTGGGATTATCCTTTACCCTCACGCAAACTGTCATAACAAGATTGTGTGCCTCCACAGCCTTTAAGCCTATAAATTTTAATACGATAAAGATAAAATTGCCGATAATCAGAAGCAGGGCAGATGCAGAGATACCGGTGGTAATCACAACACCTGAAAATATAAAGAACAGAAAGATAATAATAGAGCCGGAGGTATTGGTATATTCAAGGAGAAAGGCAGAGATGGTCGCACCTGTAAAGCCTCCTGATGTAACTTCACCACCACGGATAAATATAGTTTCCCTTATAATCGATAGTATGCCTGCTGTGGCAGATATTATAATGAGACCACCACCCATGGCAATGGCAATCCCTCTAATACTTTTATTACCCTTCAGATGCCAAAAAGCTGCAAAAAAGAAAAACATGGGAAGCCATAGAGAGGCAACTCCAAACATATCCACAAGGATTCCTGCAAGATGTGCCCCTATAAGCCCGAAAAGATTATGGATATCTTGTGACAAAAAGGATTGATGGTTAATTGATGGATCAAGCGGAGAGTATGAGAGAAGGCTTGCAGATGTAAGCACCACAAGAAACAGCAGCAGTATGACCAGTAACTCTTTTTTCATACTTCAATAATAATAGGTACAATCACGGGTCGTCTTCTGATGGTAAAAAAGAAATACTGTTTAAGTGCCTTCTGGAGGCGTGCACGTATCTGATCAACCCTTGACTGGGCACCAACTTCAATCTCCTCAACAATCTCAAGAATCACGCACTGGGCATCATCAACAAGATAACCGGTCTCTGCCCCGAATACAAAACCTTTTGAGATAAGTTCAGGTCCATAGAGTACAATGCCGGTCTCTTCATCAATGATCATTGATACCACCACAAGCCCATCTTCTGAAAGATTTCTCCGCTCCTTGAGGACACTTCTGCCGACATCACCTATCCCCTTGCCATCAATCAACACTCTGCCGCTGTTAACACTGCCAGAGATTTTACCGATAACTGTCTCTCCATTTTCGTCAACCCTGTCTCTGCTCTGGTCAGCTTTATCAGCCACCTGATCAACTTCTGGCCTGCTCTTTTCAAAAGAGACAATATTACCATCCTCAGCCAACAGGACATTCTTTCTTGGAATTCCAAGTTTTTCAGCTAATCGTGCATGGGTAACCAGATGGCGATATTCCCCGTGAATGGGGATAAAATATTCAGGACGGGTAAGACTTATCATCAGTTTAAGCTCTTCCTGACAGGCATGACCAGAGACATGAACAGGGGCTATCTTGTCGTAAACCACCCTTGCACCTCGGCGGTAGAGGTTATTGATAATATTGGATATCGCCTTTTCATTTCCCGGAATTGATTTTGAGGAGAGAATAACGCTGTCACCCCTTCTGATGTTAACCTGCTTGTGAAATCCTGTTGCCATGCGTGCCAGGGCAGACATTGGCTCTCCCTGACTTCCGGTAGTGATGATAAGAACCTCTGAATCGTGCAGGGAGTTGACCTTTTTAACGTCAGTTATCAGGCTGTCAGGATATGCAAGATAGCCAAGCTCCTTTGCCGCTTCCACTGTCTGTTCAATGCTTCTGCCGTTGAATACAACCTTACGCCTTGTATGGATGGCAATGTTGATTATCTGCTGGATTCTGAAGATATTGGAGGCAAAAAGAGCAATGATCACCCGTCCATCACTTTCTGATATAATCTGGGCAAGTGCCTCTCCAACCTTCTGATCAGAGTCTGTGTATCCTTCCCTCTCAACATTGGTTGAATCAGAAAACAGTGCAAGCACACCCTCTTCACCAAGGCGGGCAAAACGGGATATATCAGTGACATTGGACTCTTCAAAGCAGTGGTTTATTTTGAAATCGCCGGTATGGACAATCAGACCAACAGGTGTGCGGATTGCAAGAGCCACACCATCAACTGTGCTGTGGCTAACCCTTATAAACTCAATGTCAAAAGGATCAATGGATATGCTTTCTCCTGGACGTATCTGTTTAAGAGGGGCGGTATTGTGCAGATCAAACTCCTGAAGTTTATTCTGAACCAGACGCAAGGTAAAAGCTGTGGCATAAATCGGAACAGATATTTCCCTGAGCAGATATGTGATTGCACCGATATGATCTTCATGGGCATGGGTCAGAATGATGGCTTTAATCCTTTCCCTGTTATCACGCAGATATTCCATATCAGGGATAACAATATCAACACCAAGCATATAATCTTCAGGAAACATAAGCCCTGCATCAATAATGAACATGGTCTCTTCATATTCTACAACCATCATATTAAGACCAATTTCACCTAAACCACCAAGGGGTATTATCTTCAGCATGACTTTTTTTTGTCTCTCCGGTTTAATTGGCAAGCAGCCAAATTTTTTACCCGTATTGATAACAATCTCCCCTCCTGCACCTTATCATTGTCAGAAGATGGCAAGATGAATATCTGACTGCTCGTTCATAAGGAGTTGTCAGATAGTTATATCAAGAGTATCCAGTATGCCATCAACCTTGTCCATAAGCCACTCTCTCTGCCTTTTATCTGCATAACCCATGCAGTCGCATTTTATGCTTTTTTTGATTCTGACCAGAAGTTCGCAGGAGAAATATCGCTCATCAAGCTCAAGAGCAAAATAGTAGGGCTGGCACTCTGTGTGGGATTTCTGCATAGGATTGAGCAGGATCGGGTCTATTTCAACCCAGTAAATTGAACCAAGGGATGCTATACCAAAGGTCTCATCACAATACTTCTTTAACCGTTCATAATCATAGGGACTAAGCCCATCTATTAAATACTGTTTCATAATTAAATTTGAATACCACAATTAATTGATATGTTGCAACATTAAAAGCTATAGTGTTCACTGTCCGTGATGCAAATTTCGCTATCCTGTTTTTTGCATAGATCAACCACAGGTAAGATCCCTACCTTACTGGAGGGTTAAAATAGCCATGCCTTAACTGCGGGAACTCTTTTTCAAGTTCTCTTATAATCCTCTCCATACCAAGCGATGGACTTTTTCCGCCCGCCTCTTCCATTGCCCTCAGATAACTCAACGGATCATAGTTCATGTTTCTCCACTGAATCATATTAACAGGGTATCGGCTCAAGAATTCCCTGAGTGCTGCAAACTCCATCTCTGAATCGGTTACACCCGGGCAGTTGAGATAGTTAATCGAGACAAACCTGTTTTTTTTACAGGCAATCTCAATGCTATTCAGAACATCATTGTAGATGTAGGTTTTAGGTCTAAAATAGGCAGTATAGCAGCTATCCCGTACAGAATTCATACTGACCCGCACAGAGTCAAGACCAGCATCAAATAGTCTGGATAGCTTCTCGGCCATACCGGCATTTGTGTTCATGTTAATGGTGCCGACATCTGTTTTTTCCCTTATCAACCTTAAAGCCGGCTCAATAACATGAAATGAAGTCAATGGATCGCCCTCACACCCCTGACCAAAACTTGCAACGCTATTCTTCACTTTTGGCAGATGTTCCAGAGCTACCTGTGCAATATCCAGCGATTCAGGAATAAACTCTATTCTATCCTGACACGCCATAAGATTGTTCTCAATCTGAAGGGAGATACAGCCTAAACAGTTTGCATTGCAGACCTTTGAAGTTGGTATTGGTGCTTCATACCTTCCCAGGAAAAAGTTTTTTGCCGCAGGGCAACCATATTGGAGAGCACATTTTTCCAAATGTCGCATGAGCCTGTTGTCAGGATATTTAACTCTCATGGCTTCTACACCTGAAACAATACCATCATGCGGCATAAGTCTTAAATCCTGACGAGGCTCGGTATCAACGCAGATTGCAGCAGACATAAAACAGCCACCCTCTTTGCCAACTTCCTTACCTCGCCTGTCCATCACGTTTTTTGCATCTTCTCCGCTATCTGACCATCCAGATGCACCATAGGAGAACAGCGGAAGAAGATAGTCAGCTTCACAATGTTCATAGGCACAAAAATATCTGTTCACATATCCCGGGGAGTTGAATACTGCAACAGGAAATATCTCCTCTCCTGGTTGATATGGATTTTGGCTTAAAACCTCAAATCTGCCTTTATCAAAGCTAAAGACCATAGGCTTTGTGTTTGGAAGCATCATAAGTTCACTACCGTGAGGCATATCAGTTGTTTGACCTCGGGTCAGCAAGACAGGCTCATTGCCACTCATGCCAACAGCACCATAATCTTCCAGTTCAAAAATCTCCCCCCTTTTGTTTGCAACCACGGCATTGAGGGGGAGATAACTGGCTGTTTTTGCTATCTTGTCGTTTTTCTGATTAATCTGTTTTTTATCTTTCATCCATCTCACTTATCAACTCGCAAATAGGCAGGTATTGTAAAGGCATCCTTTGGCGAACCAGCAGGTTTTAGCATAAATTCAAACCTGTACACACCCTCTCCACCCAGTTCAAAGAGTGCTGCTCTGGAAACTGGTGCAAAAATGTCTCCATATATCCTGAAATTGTTAAACAGTCCTCCTGAAAGGGCAAAGGATTCAATAAAAGGTTCTGGTT
>CAXNND010000165.1:0-5062 GCA_964203105.1 Desulfamplus sp. | reverse complement strand
CATTAATTAAACTTTATTGCACAATACCATTTGGAAGCATACCTTTAAGAGTGAGCCAAGTTCGTAGAATCTCACTTGCCACCGGTGCTGCTGCTGTTGAGCCATGTTCACCATGCTCAATAATAATGGCAACAGCAATAACAGGATTTTGAGCGGGTGCATAGCAGACAAACCACGCATGATCCCTTAAATGGCGTGTAAACTTACGCTTAGTGTCTCTATCACTTTTTTTTAGACTGAACACCTGAGCAGTACCTGTTTTTCCTGCAATATCAATACCTTCTATACGAATACCTCTTGCTGTTCCACCTTCGCTTTCAACAACATTCAAAAGCCCTTGCTTGACTAATTTAAGGGTTTGCTTACTTGCGGGAATCCTTCCTGATATTGTAGGTTCTAAGTCCATATCACCCTGAATAGACCTAAATATTCTGGGTTGATAAAGAGTTCCATTATTGCCTATTGCTGATATAAAAACAGCCATCTGAAGAGGAGTGACCAAATTAAATCCTTGCCCGATGGCTATAGAGAGAGTCTCTCCACCTTGCCATGAGTTTGCAAAACGCCTCTTTTTCCACTCTGCTGTTGGAATAAGTCCTGGACGTTCATTGGCAAGCTCAATGCGAGTAAGTTTTCCAAGCCCGCATCCAGTCGCATAATTAGCGAGCCTGTCAACACCAAGAGCTTCCCCAGAACGATAAAAAAATACATCACAAGATTTTTCCAGTGCCTGGACAATATTAACGCTACCATGTCCCCATTTTTTCCAGCAACGATATTCTCTGTTCCCGTATTTGTAATATCCCGGACAAAAATGCTTGGTATTAATATCATAAACCCCCTCTTCAAGCGCAGCAATAGCTGTAACAATCTTATATGTGGAGGCAGGAGGATATTCACCCTGAATAGCCTTGTTTGACATTGGCTTATCTGGGTTTAAAATAAGTGCGTTCCATTTGTCGTTTGATATACCACCAATAAAATCATTCAGGTCAAATGAAGGTGAACTTACCATGGTAAGCACATCTCCATTTGATGGATCAATAGCCACAACTGCACCGGTGTGTTGCTCCATTATTGACTCTGTCTTCTGCTGAAGTGTAGCATCAATGGTCAGCAGAATATTTTTTCCCGGAATCGGTTCTACTGTGTTAATAACACGTACCAACCGTCCACTGGCATCTACCTCAATCTGTCGCCCTCCCCTTTTGCCACGAAGTATATTCTCAAATGCCTTTTCTGCACCATGTCTGCCAATTGAATCTCCCGATTTTACATCAGGGTAAATGTCGTTTTCAATTTCCTGTGGATTTATCTCTCCAAGATAACCAATAACATGAGCAGCACTCTTTTTATAAATATAGTTTCGCATAGGCTCAACATCTACCTTGACACCTGGAAGATCAAAGCCATGAGCCTCCACAACAGCAAGCTGATCCCTTGTAATGTTTCTTTTAAGCAGCAATGATTTATAAATTGAGACCTTTCTGCCAGCATCAACACGTTCCATAAGTTCTTTAACAGGAATGGCTGTAAAATTTGCCAGTTTCTCAATGGTCTCATTAACCGGCTCTGCATCTTGAAGTACAATCTTCAAATCAAATGATGGTATATTGTCAACCAGTAAAGTTCCATTTCTGTCATAAATCAAGCCTCTGGAAGCTGGTACGCTCTGAAGGCGGATACAATTATTTTCTGAAAGTCTGCGATACTCCTTGCCCTCAACTAACTGAAGATAGACAAATCGAATAAGCAGAACAGAAAAGGCGGCTAAAATGATAACGGCTGCACTTATTAGTCTTTTTTTAATCCATTCCCTTTCTGGATTTTTCATATAACACCTTTTGAATCCAGATTAGCACAGATATTGTGTAGAGCATGAATTATAACAACACAGACTGGTATGATAAAAAAAGCCCAAAGGCTCTGCTCTCCTGCAGCAAGGATATCCTGTAACGAAATAGCCTCGCTGCCATATCGTATAAAAAAAGAAAAAAAAAGAAATCCGTTTTCTATTATAACAGAAAAAGCACTGATACATGGCAGAAAAATGATGTTGCCCCTGTGGACAAAGCGTTTAAGAGTTTGTACCAGTATAAATATCCATACGTATGATATCGTATAGAGACCAAAAGGAGCACCAGAAAGGCTGTCCACACACCAGCCAATCAAAAAGACTGCTGCTATCAGTCCGGAATGAGAGAACATCAGAGATAAAAACATAATGATGATAAGCAGAAGATCAAAACCGTGAGAAAAAAATGAGATAAATGGAAACACAGAGGTCTGCATCAAAATAAGGCTGAGTGACAGAGTAGTGTAAAAAAGGAATTGTATCACTGTTCCTTTTTCCTTAAGTTCTTTACAGTTTTAGAGGATTCACTTTTAGCAGATTTCTTAACATGTGTGGTATAGTTCTCAACCCTTTCAGAAGGTAAGGGTTCTGATCTTACAGGAGTGATAACCTGATGAGATTTTGCTCTTTCCTGTTTAAAAGATATTACAGATTTAGTGGCTGAGTTGTTACTACTTGGACTGGCAGATGACTCTCTATCTGGTTGTTCCGAGAGAGTCTCTTCATTTTCCTCCATGACATATATGTCATTATTTTTAACGGAGATATCAGGTGCAACCGAAACAATTACCTCTTCTAATTTATCAAAATCGACAAACGTCCTGATAAAAATCATCTGAAAAAGATCAGAATTTTCCTTTTTTATATCAAGAACCTCTCCAATGCGTAACCCTTTTGGAAAAACCTGATCCATGCCAGAAGATATTATAATGTCTCCCTTTTCAATTTCATCTTTTCTCAGGGCATATTTAAAAAGACAGGGTTCTGTATTATTGCCCTGAACAATACCTCTTGACCTTGACCTTTGGACCAGAGCATCAACAGAACTGCTGCGGTCGGTAATCAGAAGCACTTTGGAAAATTTTTCAGAGACCTCTATAATCTGGCCTACCACACCCTCTGAAACAAGAACTGGCAGCCCCTTTATGATGCCATCATCGGCACCTTTGTTAATAATCAGTGTCTGAAACCAAGGGGATGGGTCCCTTCCAATCACCTTGGATGCTATGAGAACATTTTCAGAACCATTGTCAAAAGCAATAAACATCCTCAGTCTGTTATTCTCAAGTTCAAGCTCCCTGCACCGGTTCTGAGCCTCCATTGCAAGGGCAAGTGCTCTCTTTAGCTCACTGTTTTCTTCACCAGCAGAAACAGTTGCAAAATAAACCCGCCATATATCAGTGCACCAGGCGAATGAAGCTGAAACTAACATTTGAAAGGGGGAAATGAGGGATATGGCGATACGTTCAACACCATTTTCAGAAAGCGTATTCCGACTGCTGACCGTCAGTATTGTAAATGATGTTGCTACAAAAAGGACAATCCCTATTAGAAATGCCGTTTTTCTGGAGAACATTGAATTATGTAATGACCACTTCTCTTAAAATATCCATGGCATCCAACGCCTTACCACAACCAAGTGCAACAGTTGAGAGGGGATCTTCTGCAATAATAATCGGAAGCCCTGTTTTCTCTCTGAGAAGTTTATCCAAGTTTTTTAAAAGTGCTCCACCGCCAGTCAGGACAATACCGTTATCAACAATATCTGCTGCAAGCTCTGGTGGCGTCTGTTCAAGCACAATTTTTACAGTCTCGACAATAGCGTCAATCTGTTCTGAAATGGCCATACAGACCTCTTCAGAGTCTATCTCAAGGATCTTTGGAACTCCGGAAACCAAATCTCTCCCCTTGATCTCAATGGTTTCAACCATATCTTCGTCAGGATAGGCATTCCCTATTGTTGTTTTAATAATTTCCGCTGTTCTCTCTCCAATCAGCAGATTGTATTTTCTTTTTATATGCTGGGTAATGGCGAGATCCATTTTATCACCAGCCACCCTTATTGATCGGCTTGTGACAATCCCTGCAAGCGATATAACAGCAACCTCTGTAGTGCCCCCTCCAATATCAACAACCATGTTACATGTTGGCTCTGTTACAGGAAGACCTGCACCAATGGCAGCAGCCATCGGCTCTTCAATCAGAAAAACCTCTCTTGCACCAGCAAGCTCTGCAGATTCCCTGACTGCACGTTTCTCAACCTGCGTAATACCAGATGGAACAGCAATAACAATCCTGGGTCTTACAAGCGTTCTTCTGTTGTTATGCACTTTTCTTATAAAATGCTTTAGCATTGCTTCAGTAACTTCAAAATCGGCAATAACTCCATCTCGCATGGGACGTATTGCAATAATATTGCCAGGAGTTCTTCCAAGCATTTTTTTTGCTTCCATACCAACTGCAAGCACTCTGTTTTTTGCTCTTTTATCTGTACGCACAGCAACCACTGATGGTTCACTGAGCACTATTCCCTTACCTTTGACATATACAAGCGTATTGGCAGTCCCAAGATCGAGTGCTAAATCACTTGAAAATACACCAAGAAGAGAGTCCAATATCAGGTTCATACTACCCCTTCCCATGAAATAATCATACAACAGTCATGTTATCAAATAGACAAATAAATACAAAAAATATTTTTCATCTGACAGAGAAAAAGAAACAAATAGCATCATTCTCTGCATCATAATACTAAGAGCCATCTGCTAACAGAAAAGCAATTTTTTTACAAGAACAAAAAATATGGAGATTAAAGATTCAACTATGAATTTAATGTTCAATATATTAATATCATTATGAATATTCTCTGAAAATAGTTTCAACTACCAGATCATGTATATCAGGACGAAGCTCTTTTATTTTCTGGTTGTTTCTGGTTGGATGTACCCTGTTGGAGAGCAGCACTATAATAAGAGATTTAACAGGATCTATCCAGAATGATGTGCCGGTAAAACCAAGATGTCCAATACTTTTAGATGAAAAATATCTGCCAGAAGATGACCCTGACAGTGAAGGGGTATCAAACCCTGCAACCATATCAAACTCACCTTTTTTTTTCAGAAAGCTCTTCAGGACATCCTCTGTAACAAGAGGACTTTGTCTGCCATGTATTATATTCATAATCTCAACAAGAATATGCCCGACACC
>CAXNND010000164.1:0-5067 GCA_964203105.1 Desulfamplus sp. | reverse complement strand
TATTCCAGCTATTCTTGCAAGTGGATATGATGAAGCATTTGCCATGTTTCGTGATGATTTAGAGAAACCACAGGCTTTTTTGCATAAACCATATACAATGAAAGATTTGAAAGGTGCTTTAAGCCAAGCTATGAACTCTTTGTAAAGGTTATTGGGCATCCTTTATTTGCCAGTTGACACTTCTTGGAGCATTCTCTCCATTTTTCAAGGATTTTCTGAAAAGAAGTGTCAACTAATTTTGGGGTCATATGAAGGATGCCGGTTATTGTTTAATTTTTCATTTATTCATTAATCTCCATGCAAATGAGTGCTGTTTTTAAAAAAGGATTCACTATGAAAGACAAAATGAGTTTGCCTATTATTATATTTATTTTTTTGCTGTTTGTTTGTTCAGAGGTTATGGGACAGACCTGTCTGCGTCTTGCTACTGTTGAGAATTTTCCTCCGTATGCTTATAAAAACGATGGCGTTATAACAGGGATAGCCGTTGATATTGTTTATGAAATGGCAAGAAAACTTGATATTAAAATTGAGATTAAAGTTTATCCGTGGCGTAGGGTATTGGAATCTCTTGAAGAAGGAGTTGTGGATGGAGGTTTTTCTCTATTTAAAAAAAATGAACGTGAAGCATTTTGTCTCTATACAGGAGTTATTCAATATGAGCAATATAACCTGTTTGTAAAAAAAGGACACTCTTTTCCGTTTTCAGGAATTAAAGACCTGTATGGAAAAAGAATCGGCATAGATAGAGGGGTATTTGTAAGTGGAGAATTTGAGAAAGCGGTCAAAGATGGCAAAATCATGCTGGAAGAGGTGAACGACATGGCAATGCTTAATGTTAAAAAAGTCTGCAACAATAGGCTTGATGCCATTATTGGAGATGTATCTGTCATACCTTATTATTCAAAAGTCTCTGGTTATTCAGGTGAAATTATATCACTTGGAGCTGTGCATGAACAGCAGGCGTCTTATTTCGTATTATCTAAAAAATCCGCTCTTTCTAACAAAATTGAATTACAGAAACAGATTACAGATGTTTTAACCAAAATGTGGGAAGATGGAAGTTGTCAAAATATTATCAATCGCTATCATAATTCTGCTTGTAAATAACATACATTAAGCCATGAAGCAGGTAATAAAAATAGTTACCCGAACTAAAGGATCATTATGATTAACTCAACCACAGGGCAGACCATATCATTTCCTAATATTCCTGATAGTGTTGCAAAGCCATATTCTATAGCATTGCGATTAACTTTGAGCCTTGCATTAACGGTAGCTGTTATATCTTTATTCGCTGCAACTACGATATATATACATACCCATAACACTATGGAGAAAAAGCTGGAAGAGGAAGCTGACGAAATGCTCAATTTTCTTGTTGGTGCTCTTACAATTCCTTTATGGGATTTGAATGAGCAGACTGTTGAATCAATTGGAAATACTCTTTTTCAGAATAAATTGGTATCATCAATAGTCATCAAAAAACGTTCTGGCAAAATTTTGTATTCATCTACAAGAAAAAAAATTGGAGAAATAAACATTCAAAGAAAAGAACAAATATCACACCAATCGGAACATCTTGGGGAAATTGAGATTGAACTGACAAGGAAGTCTATTGCGGATAGTCTTTATGAATTATCATGGAGTCTCGGCACAATGACCGCTTTTGGTTTTATTTCATTGCTGCTGTTCACAGGATTGTTTATTAGACGATATTTGAAACTCCCTCTTGATATACTGAATCTTAATATTCAGGATTATGTCGCTGGCAGGTATAATTCATGGAAAGCTCTCCCTTATGCTGAATTTCAAAAGGTTGAGCAAGTTCTTGTTGAAATGGGAAGCACTATACAGCAACAAATGGATACAATACAGCAACAGATGGATTCATTGAAGCAGAGCGAAGAAAAATATCGGGTTCTGTTTGAATCATTTCCTCTTGGAATAACTATCACCGACCATGAAGGAAGCATACTTGAAATAAATCAGATGGCAGAGCAGTTGCTTGAAGTTCCTAATACAGAACATAAGAAACGCTCAATTGATGGAAAAGAGTGGACAATTATAAGGACTGACGGAACTCCTATGCCTGTTGATGAATATGCTTCTGTCAAGGCATTAAAAGAAAACCGCATTGTTAAAAATGTTGAAATGGGATTTGTTAAAACTTATGGAAATGTGATTTGGCTTAATGTAACTGCTGCCCCCATTCCTCTTAAAAAGTATGGTTTAGCGATTACCTATAGCGACATCACAGAAAAACAACATATAGAGAAGCAGCTCCAGCAAGCCCAAAAGATGGAAGCGATAGGCATACTTGCTGGTGGAATTGCCCATGATTTCAATAATATTCTTGTCCCTATTATTGGTTATACAGAGATGCTGTCAGAGGAAATCCCTAAAGAGAGTCCACTTCGCCCAAGTCTTGATGAGATTTATGCTGCTTCTATGCGAGCCAAAGATATGGTAAGGCAAATTCTTACATTCTCTCGTCAGGAACACGGTGAAGTAAAGCTGATGAAGATGCACCATATTGTGAAAGAGGCTTTAAAACTGATTCGTTCTACAATCCCTGCAACCATTGACATCAAGAACTATGTTAGCAAGGATTGTGGGGCAATAAACGCTGACCCAACACAGATTCATCAGATTGTAATGAACCTTGCAACCAATGCTTATCATGCTATGGAAGAGACGGGCGGGATAATGACAATCTCCCTCAAAGAGGTGGAATTAAATGAACAGGATATAATCGGTCAGGATATTCAGAAAGGGATTTATGCCTGTTTGACAGTATCCGATACTGGCATAGGGATACCTGACGATATAAAAGAAAAAATCTTTGACCCGTTCTTTACAACAAAGAAGCAGGGTAAAGGGACTGGTCTTGGGCTTTCATCTGTTCATGGAATTGTAACGAGTTCTGGCGGTGCTATTCGTTTAAATAGTGAGATTGGAAAAGGCACAGAATTTAATATTTATCTGCCTGTTGCTGAGAGTTATTTTAAAAAAGATGATGTTCTTCAAGCAACAATACCCACGCAAGGAGGTAATGAACGGATACTTCTTGTAGATGATGAAGCTGTGTTGATTACATTGCAAAAAGCTATGTTAGAACGGTTAGGTTATCAGGTTACTTCACGTAGCAGCAGTATTGAAGCTCTTGAGGCATTTCGTGCCAACCCCGATAAATTTGATATTGTCATTACAGATATGGCAATGCCGAATATGTCTGGAGATAAACTTGCAGTTGAGCTGATTAAAATACGTCCTGATATTCCAGTACTGTTATGCACAGGATTCAGCACAATCATGTCGGAAGAGAAAGCCCTTTCTATGGGTATCAAAGGCTTTTTAATGAAGCCTGTTGCGATAAGGGATATTGATAAAAAAATACGTGGAGTGCTGGATAGCAACAAGTAAATCAAGACTCCAACCAATTATAAAAAATTAAGGATGCAAAATAATAAGTATGCTACATCAAAATCTAATGGCAAACTCTATTGCTTTTGAAATTCTTGAATCAGGAGTAAAAATTCCATCTTTACCTTCTTCAGCTCAACAGCTTCTGGCTATAGCTCAACAACCTTTTGATAAAATTGACATTAAAGTGCTTGAGAAACTGATTCAAAAAGACCCTATACTTTTTGCACAGATACTTAAACTGGCAAACTCATCATATTATGGGACAGGCAGAGAGACTACTGGATTACATGATTCTATTATACGTATTGGTCTTGCAGATACTGTTTCTGCTCTTTATCTTTATCTGTTTAAAAATACACTTCCTGCATTTCCACAGATAAAAGGGGTTTCTGACAAAGAATACTGGGAAGAATCATGGGCATGTGCTTTAGCCAACAGAAGGCTTGGTGACCCTCGTTTAATGGTAGAGGCACTGCCCGCAGACCTTTACATTGCGGGTTTGCTTCACGGAATAGGTAAACTTATCCTTGCTGTTTATAACCCCAAGTCTTTTTATGAATGTATCAAGCTCACAAGAAAGTCAGGAAAGTCATTGGAAGAGAGTGAACTTGAAATATTCGGAACAACCGACTCTCTAATTGCATTTAAAATTTTGGAATCATGGCATATTCCCTCGAATATATGTGCAGCTGTTGGATATTATCAGTGTCCTGAATTAGCAGCACCACAATACCTTGAAATTGCTGCATTAACTCAATTTGCCTGTGCCATTGTAAAAATAGCCAGAACTCTTGATAATAACGAAGGTGTCGGTAAAGAGAATAATAAAAAAGACGAAGAAACTAAATTATCAAAGATTGGCACGTTTACTGATATAGATATTACTGAATTGTCTAATACATACATCTCAAAAAATAGATATTCTGTTTTCGCAGATAAGGTTCAGCAGCAGAAAATTGTTCAGGAGATTATATCAACTTTGTGTGAGCAATCCACTGTAAATAAAAAATCAAGCTCAGGACGATTACTTCATAAAGAAGGTTCTAAGATGCCATTGAATAATGTTAATATTGTAAATCATACTGCACCATCTCTTTCGTCAGCATCTTCTCGCAAAAAAGGTTTTTTTTCGTGGTTACACACATTGTTTGGAAGGTAATAGTCTATATGGAAGTAATAGCAAATACTAAAAAAAACGCTGTTAAGGGAATCAACTAAAGTAGCTAATCTGAATCAAAAAAATTTCTGCTTCTAATGTTTTTTGTGGTTTAAGGAAAATGGTGAGTATTTTTCAGAAATAGTAGTCTATCAATATGACACAAAATATACTTAAAATTAGTTGCATAACAATCTATTTTTAACCATCTGCGGAATATAAAAGGGGAAAAAATGAAATCTATTGTTTGGTGTATCAATATCGTTATTATACTGTTTTGTTCAATACTATATGCAGACCAAAGAACGGTCGTCTCTTTTGATGATTTGCCACTTCTACCGTTATTGGCGGACAAGAATCAACTAAGATTAGCAAACAATGATAGCCCTGATTACAAAGGTATCGTATGGGATGATGGCATTTCTGTTTTTGGAGAACATTACAAGATTTGTGCTGATTGTCCTTTTTTTGGTAACCCTCGT
>CAXNND010000163.1:0-5084 GCA_964203105.1 Desulfamplus sp. | reverse complement strand
GCCCAATTTTATAAAACAAGTATTTTAGTGAATTTATTGTCAATCAATGGTTCGGTAATTTTTTAAACCCGATTTCCTAAATCCAAAACTATGTCAATATGTGGATTTTATGAAATCAATAATAGAATCCATATTGGACAGGATGCCTGAGTTGACAAGAGTGAGAAAGCAATTTTTGATTCATATTTTTGCTTTAATTGTTTCCCTGAGAGGAAGAATTAATTTTTTGAATATGGAGAGGCAAGGCACATATTCAGAAAAAAGTTATCGTCTTCATTTTGAGAAGCCCTTTGATCATTTTGCATTTAATAAACATTTGATCGAAACCTATTGTTCGGGGCAGAAAATAATAGCCACTGATTGCAGCTATATTCCCAAAAGCGGAAAAGAGACACCTCATATCGGCAAATTTTGGAGCGGGTGTGCCTCAAAAGCACTAAAAGGACTTGAAATAAGCTCCCTTGCTGTAATTGATGTAGATAATAATACAGGTATGCACCTTGAGTGTAAACAAACTCCTGAAAATTTGAATGATGAGGAAAGCCGTGTGGACTTCTATTTGCAGCAGGTAATTGAGAAAAAAGACGAATTAAAGCAATTAGCCGATTATATTGTAGCAGATGGAGCTTATGCGAAACAGAAGTATGTAGATGGGCTTTTGGAAAAAACAGAGTTGCATTTAATATCTAAATTGAGAAAAGATGCTGATTTAACTTATCTCTATACTGGTGAAATTAGTAAAGGTAAGGGTAGAAGAAAACAATATGATGGTAAGATGAATTGTAAGCAGATTGACAAATCACGTTTTGAGCTCTGCTGTATTGATGAAGATTCATATGTATATACTGCTGTAGTCAGAAGTAAATTTTTGAAACGTAATATAAGGATAGCTTATGTTGGCATAGAAAGAACAATTCATATTCAATTCTGTTCCAACAGATACCAGACCTGGTGGAGACTTTATATATCGATATTATAAAGCTCGTTTCCAGATTGAATTTTTGTTCAGGGATGCCAAACAATATACAGGGTTAAATCACTGTCAGTCTCGAAGTGAAAACAAGCTTGATTTTCATTTCAATGCCTCTTTGACGGCTGTATCGCTTTCAAAAACATATTCTATTTTCAAAGAACCATTAACTGAGGGAGTTTTCTCTATGTGTGATATAAAAACCATAAATTTCAATCAGTTATTGCTTGATAGATTTATTGCAATCTCAGAGGTTGATCCGAGTTGCAATAAAATAGCCGATGCTTATGATGAAATGCTGACATTCGGGAGAATAGCAGCATGATTTTTACCGAACCATTGTTTTAAACATCCTATTTTTTTACTACAAGTTTCTGACCAATAACAATAGCATCATTGATTGTCATCTTGTTCATCGCCCTTAACTGATCAACAGTTGTGTCGTATCTCTTACTGATATTATAGAGTGTATCCCCCTTTGCAACAGTATGGAATAGAGCATCACCCTTGTTACTATTCGGCTTCTGCTGCTTCTGTTTAGCAGATGGTGCTGGTTCAGGTTTGCTGTTTGATGCTGTTTTATTTGTCGTGGCATTGCCCTTTTTGGGTTCATCAGGAGGAGTCTTGATGGTCACTTTAGCAGAACTCTTTGTTTCTGCTTTGGTCTCTGATTTATCTTTTGATTTACTCTCTGCTGTATCTTTATCTTTAACCTGTGGAGGTGTTTTAGCTGCTATAACAACTTCTGCCTGCTTAGGCTGAACAGACGGTGTGCTTTTCATATTATTAACTATTCGACTATTTTTTCCACATCTCTAATAATGGAGGATAATTTATCATCCATCTTGTCAACTCTTGCTGTCAGAACATCGAATTTAACAGAGAGAGCAGTCTCAACTCTTTCAATTCTTGCAACATAAGGTTTGATATCTGGCATATCAACCTTTGGCTGTCCATCTACACCACCCCGTCCAGCGTTAATTGACTGCAACATCTCTTCAAGTGTAGTCAGCTTCTGTTCAAGAGTCTTAATGGTCTCTTCAACAGGTGGAGTTGACTGCTGAGTGATGTCTTTATCTGTATCACCCGACCTGAGGAAAACAAAAAAAATTATTAATGTAATGATGCCTGCTCCAACAAACACAAGGGAAAGGTCACCTTTCTTAAGCATGGATTTGCCTGGCAACTCTGTACCTTGGGCTATTTTTTTCTTGTTTCTGCGGATGATGTTCTCTTTTAGCAGATCATCCGGCTCTTTTTCTTCCTGTAATGAGTTATAATTGTCCATTGGTTTCTCTGATTATTATTTCCGATTCACTGTTCATTTTTTCTTAAAATTTCTGATCGCCAATTATTAATACACATGGAGTGTGCCACTCAACTTGCATCAGGCAGCCATCTGACTCAGCAGAGATATTACATTTTTAGGCTGTGCATTGGCTTGAGCCATAGCAAACAGACCGGCTGTGCGTAAGTTTTCAAGCTGCTGCATGTTCATCGACTCCTGTGCAAGATCAACATCTTTGATAGCAGACTCTGACTGATATGAGTTGATCATCCCTGAGCCAAGGCTGTTGATGGTTGATTCAAGCTGGTTCTGAGTTGAGCCTGTCTCCGCCCTCATTTTTGATGTCTGTTCCATAGCATCATCTACCATCACAAGAGATGCCTGACTGCTCTCAACACTGGAGAGATCAATCTGTGACAGGGAAGATAAGCCTGGTGAATCAGAAAGAAGGTTTTGACCATTGAATTGTGCCCCTTCATAAAGTTTTCCGAGAGACTCCATTGATTTTGAAATATCCTGCTGAACTGCCCCTCTTTCTGAGGAGCTTAATGCTGATGATGATGCCTGAACCACCTTTTCCCGTATTCCCTGCATGATCGAACTTGCCTCCCCTAACGTACCATCTTTAATCTGGGCAATGCTGATACTGTTATTGGCGTTCATAATCATCTGACCCGCACCTCTTGCCTGGCTGCCAAGAGAATCTGCGAGCATCATGCCAGATGCATCGTCAGCAGCACTGTTTATACGGCTACCTGTTGCAAATTTTTCAATCGAACTGCTCATATCTGCAGTTGAGCGAGTCAATGAGTTCAATGCTCTTGAACCTGCTGTGTTGTTATTGATTGAAAAAGACATCTTGCACCTCCTTTATGCTAAAAGTGTAAATCCTTTTGTAGAACTTTATCAATCACATTTTAATAACTTTATCAATACACTGTTTGAAACTTTATTGACACAATTTTTATCAAGTTTATATCTGATTTGTTTAAATGTCAATCAAAGTTCCCTCACAATTCTGAATCCAAGACTGTTGCGTTTTGCTACAGGCTTATAGAAACTTCTTTTGGCACTTCTGCAGTGTCTTGGAGTCATATGCCATCCACCCCCTCTCAGAATCCTGTGATCTCCATCGTTTGAAACTGGATCGACAATATTATCTTTGTAGGTTGATGTAACTACTCCTGTTCTGCCAACCCAACCATTTTTCCAGCCACAGGAGTCCATGCACCACTCCTGAACATTACCATGCATGTCATAGATACCCCATCTGTTTGGCTTTTTGGTTTTAACCGGATGAGGTTTTAAAACGTCTGGTGGATTTTTATAGCCAGAATTGCCACAGTACCATGTAATTTCATCAAGAGCCGGATCAACCGGTGCACATAATTCGTGAGTAATCTCTCCATTGGCAAAAGCTGTTGTGCTCCCTGCCCTGCAAGCATACTCCCACTCTGCTTCGGTTGGAAGCCGGTATTTTTTTGTCCCTTCCCACTCATTGAGAACCCTTATAAATTCAATGCACTGCTCCCAAGATATTGTATCTACAGGACAATCTTCTCCACAATCAGGAAACGATGACGGATTGAATCCAACAAATTTCCCCCACTGCCCCTGAGTCACCTCTGTCTCCTGAATATAAAAACTCTTTGATATAGTTACAGAGTGTAGCTGTTCATTCCACTCTCTGCCCATCTCATTTTCAGGACTTCCCATGATAAAGTTGCCAGCCTGAACATATACAAACGTCATACCTAATTTATTGGTGAATGTTTTTTCTGATGCAAATACACTTCTATCCAACAGATTGCTCAAAGCACTGTTTAAAGCCCTGTTGGAGGAAAAATTACTGAGTAGATGACTGCTATCAATATTATCGGCAGTTCCGCTATAAAATCCAGATGAGATATAAAAGACAAGAGTTGTAATTAGTATAATAATTCGGATATGCACTATTATGAATATTTTGACTCCAAGCATGGTTTTTTATATACTCCTGTTCTGATTGTCGGTGAATAGGTCAGATTTTAATTTCGAGAAATTTTTTTATTCTCTTGAACGAGATAGCAGTGCAGCCCGTTTCATATTATATTAATTTCTTATTGGGGAGCAAAATAGATGAAGATAAAATTTTTTGCCATTGGTGGTACTATTGATAAGGTCTATTTTGATGCATTGAGCAATTATCAGGTAGGACCTCCTGGAATAGAAAGTATCATACGTGAAGCAAGGGTTAATTTTGATTATGAAGTTGTGTCTCTGCTCAAAAAAGATTCTCTTGACATGACACCAGAAGATCGCAAGCTCATACATGATGCGGTTACAAAAGAAAATAGTAAGCATATTGTAATTACTCACGGCACAGATACTATGGTGGAAACAGCCATGGTACTCAAAGCAATTGAAGGAAAGGTGATTGTCCTTACCGGTGCAATGGAGCCCGCCTGCTTCAAGTCAAGTGACGCATCTTTTAATTTGGGTAGTGCTGTAGCAGCAGTACAAACTCTTCCTCCGGGGGTATATATTGCAATCAACGGAAGAGTATTTGACCCTGAAAAAGTAAAAAAAGATCGCAATTTGAAACAGTTCACGGAAAATTGAGAATACCCCTGATAATGATTTGACAAAACATGGTCATACATACTATGAAACCACAATTCAAATCTTGATTTATATTTTTTAGTAATAACCGAGTTGGCACTAAGGAGAAATATGTATAAAGACGCTATAGTGTCTGAGAAGAAACAAACCAGAAAGCGAAAGACCAGAAAACATAATCAACAAGATGGGGTCTATGCTGCCATAAACCCTGCGTCCTATAAGATA
>CAXNND010000162.1:0-5107 GCA_964203105.1 Desulfamplus sp. | reverse complement strand
AGCCTGATGCAACAGCTATACGCCTGGTTACATCTTTATCGTCAACATCCACCATTCTTACACTGCCGTTTGTGTCAAGGTGGGTGAATTCTGCCATAACTAAACTCTCCTTTATTTATATGAAATATGAAATTGTGGTCATCCATTGCTGCCCTTGGTGTGAAGATAAAGATATAGATTGGCGATTTTAAACGAATCTGTTTCTTCAACATTCAGGAAGAAATATAATATTTTTTTAATATAACATATTTTTAGCAAAATATCACACTGTTCATCTCCTCTCGTAAAATTGTGACAAGTAATCTGCATAATGAACAACCCTGCCGTAAGCAATGGGGTATCAAACCCGAGCTTCGCAATCAAATTTCTTGACAAAAATTTAAAAATGTCAGTAAACACACCTACTATTTTTTAATACAGAACGTATATTGTTGTGTTCTTGCTCAGGAGTTTCAATCAACAATAATTGCAGTGAAGCTGCTTATGTTCTGTATAACTAACTTTTTATAATTTAATAAGGGCAAAAGACAATGGACATGAGATTTTCAAAAAGCAATGATGTTCTTGGAACAGTTAATCGTGGTGATGCCGCTGAATCAAGCCTTTGCACCCTGTGCAGAGCTGACTGTAAAGGAAAATGCGAAACATGGCTATCAAGCATGGTAGGACGCAAACTTCTATATCCTCGAAGTTTCGGTCTTGTAACTGCAGGTGCCAATAATACCACGCATGTAGGAGTATCATATAACTCTCTGAGAATTCAGGGTTATGCCTATGGTGCACAGGGAATGGCTCCAGGACTTACCAACAGCCAGGATGACTGCATATTTCCAAATGTAAACCTTGAAACAGAATTTGGCAAAAAGGTAAAAACCAAAGTCCGTATGCCATTCATGACGGGTGCCATGGGATCAACATTTATTGCTGAAAAATATTGGGATGCGTTTGCAATTGGCGGGGCACTTATTGGTATTCCGGTTGTTATTGGTGAAAATGTTGTTGGTGTTGATCGTAAATCCGAGATAAATCCAGGCTCAGAGAGAAAGGGTAAAATCAAATCAGCACCCGAGCTTGACCGCAGAATCGAGACATATCTGAGATACCATGACGGCTACGGTGCCATAATCGTTCAGCTCAATGTTGAGGATACACGCAACGGTGTGGCAGAGTATGTTGTGGATAAATATGGAGACAAGTGCATTATTGAGCTGAAATGGGGTCAGGGTGCAAAGAATATTGGCGGTGAAATCCAGGTTAGAAGTATTGAGTATGCAAGATTTCTCAAGGATCGCGGTTATGTGGTTGATCCTGACCCAACCCTGCCTGAAGTTCAGAAAGGTTTTGAACAGGGTGCGATTAAATCCTTTGCCCGCCACAGCCGTCTTGGAGCTACAAGTCTCAACTCTGTTGAAAAGGTAAGAGAAGATTTTATGAACAGTGTTGAGTATCTTCGTCGTATCGGTTTTAACAGAGTCACCCTGAAAACCGGATCCTATGGCATGGAAGAGCTTGCAATGGCAATAAAGTTCTCGACTGATGCGCAGCTTGATCTGCTTACAATTGATGGTTCCGGCGGTGGTACAGGTATGAGTCCATGGAACATGATGCAGAGCTGGGGGGTTCCGTCTATTATTCTCCACTCCAAGGCTTATGAGTATGCAAATATGCTCGCAGCAAAGGGTAAACAGGTTGTAGATTTATCTTTTGCAGGTGGTTTTGCTCTTGAAGATCATATTTTCAAGTCCTTAGCTCTTGGTGCTCCATATAGCAAACTTGTCTGCATGGGAAGATCCATGATGATTCCTGGTTTTCTTGGTGCAAATATAGAGGCTGCCATCTATCCAGAAAGAAGAGAGCGTGTAAATGGAAACTGGAACGAATTGCCAAAAACTGTTCTTGAAGTGGGTAAAACTGTTGACGAAATTTTTGCAGGATACCACGATCTGGAGAAAAAACTTGGCAAGGATGAGATGAAGAAACTCCCTTACGGTGCCATTGGTTTTTACACACTGGCAGATAAACTTGCCTGCGGTGTTCAGCAGCTTATGGCAGGAGCAAGAAAATTTTCTTTAAACCAGATATCACGTAATGACATCTTTTCAGGTAACCGTGAAACTGCACGAGAGACAGGGATTCCTCATGTTTCTGATGTGAATGACGAATCTGCACGTAAGATTCTCAATTCATAAACTATAGTATCAGGAACAATATTTATTTAAAAACACCCTTTAACCAAGGGTTTGGGCAGAAATTATACCAACTTGTTTATCTTAAAAACTATATGTAAAAAAATAGGGGGAGCTTCAAAGCTCCCCCTATTTTTTACTTTTTGATGTTCATGGCTTCGTTCAGATCCATCTGGAATCTTACAGGTCCTCTATACTCTTTATCTTTACCAAACCGAGTATGAAGTGCATAGGCAGACTCGGGGTGTGACCATGATGTCGCAATTGCCACATGACCTTTGGGAAACGGGGTGGTCTCAACCTTGATGTAATCTAACGGAGCAAGAGCTGTCTCTTTTTCAACAAGATCGTCACTCTCACCATAGCAGAGCAGCCATGGAATTTTTTTCTCCTCAATGGTTTTGAAGTTGAGAGGCTTGCCAAACATGGTTACAGGCAGGGTGCCCTCTGGCGTGACAGGGATATTGTATGATGCAAAACTCATCCCTGTAATGGCAAGTGGAATGTCGGTTCTCTCATTCTGTAGCCAGTAGTTCAGAGCCAAAGCGGTTTTACTCAGTTTGACGGCTGTCTCTTCTGCCTTTGCCACCATCAGCATATCCCTTAAAAAAGAGGCTATCGGCGCCTCAACCTCAATGCTTTTGAGCTTGTAAACCCAACCCATCAGATTACCATCAGCAACCTTGTTGCCGTTAGGCATTGTTTTGCTTCCATACATCAGATTATTGAACCTTGGTGGAAGACTGTTGAGAAAATGACCAAGCCCCTTGCTTCTTGTTCCATCCATTGGAGCAACGCAGGTTATCAACGCATCAACCACAGAATCAAGCTCGCCTGAAAGAATGTTACACACAGAGCTGTATCCACCCTGACAGTATCCATTCAGGGTGACCTTTTTCCCATGCTTCTCCATGATTTTCTGACAGAAAAAGCGGGTATCCAGTGCATCTTCCTCCATTGTCATAACCTGAAATGCAGGGGTGATTTTTATGTCTTTCATTATACGGATATATGTAGGTATCCCCTGATTGGCAAAGCAATGGGCATAACTTCTCTTCTCTCCAGGCAAGAAACCAAGAATATTGCTCCCAAGAACAAATGGTGGAATTATCAGAACAGGTTTTGACGTTTGATTTATAGTCACGCTACTATCTGTGGGTAGAACAGAATATACGAAGAAGCGATCTGTCTCTGCAAAGGGTTTTTGGTCACCCCTTTCAAAGTGAAATCCATACTCCGGCTCAATATCCCTTACCGCTTTAGGAAAATTCTGGGACACACCTTGAATCATGCCAAATTGGCGATGGAAGAAATCGTTGAGCTTATCGCCATCACGCTGAAAAACAGTATTATAAATAGCGTCAGAGAGTTTTTTTGACTCTTTTTTAACGAAATCATCCAATGCACTCATGCTGCCTGAATGGTATCTGGAAAAAAGCTCCATATTAAATTCAAGCAATTTCATGTAGGCATTCCACTGCTCTATTGGAGAATCTTTTTGTGCTCCTGATAATTCAGCGTCCCTGAAATAAAAGGTGGATGTTAACCAGGGAATAAAAAAGTCATTATTATATTTAGTGATGCACAAAAGCAGATTGTTAGCCGCGTTAATGTTATCAATAAAAATATCAGAACATGAAAACATATCAGAACATGGAAGTATGCTGGATACATCAGAACCTGAAAGTAGCCCCGTAGATATATTTTCAATGGGATTCTTTGCCTTGGTGACACTATTCATGGTGGATTCTCCGAGGTGAGTTTTGGTCTGTGCCCCCCTTGATTAGGGGGGCGACATGCAACTACTTGAAATAAAGTGTTTATCAGGTTTGCTTTAATGTTATTTATTCAATTGGATACTGGATAAAAATTTTTACCCGTTGAATTTTGGCGATTTAGTTTTTAATGTTGCCTGCATCAGCCGGTTCGTTAATCTTTAACATATCCTTGGCTTTAGAAAAATTTGTATCAACATATGATTTGTAATTTTTTCTATTTTTCTTAATAAGATCCATCCAGTATGTGCATATTTTAAGCGTATCGTTAGGAACCAGAGGATTTTTCTCGATTGCTTTGCTGATCATCTGCTCACTTTGATCCTGAATGTTGCTTATCATTGCAAATGAGTTCTCAAACATGTTTTTCTGAAAATCAATAACCTGAGTAAATATTTTTTTATTATCCATTGTGTTCTTATACATTGATTTCTGCTCCTGATATATTGCTTATTTAAAATATCTATTTTTGTTCAAACATCTGCTCAAATTTGGCATAACCATCGTCAACAGCTTTTTTAAAGTCATCTCTGGCTTTTTTGGTGAACTCAATGCTCTCTTTCATCTGTTTTTTGGCATCTTCAGTTACCATTGGGAACTGTCCCAGAAAACCATTGAGCATGTTTTCGGTCTGATCTTGTACAATTGCCATTGCATTAAATGTGTTGTTAAATACTGTTTTCTGAAATCCGATCATCTGGTTTGCAATTTTAGCTGTTTCCATCGTTGTTGTTCCTTTTTTAATTTTAATTGGTGTTAAGTGATAAAACTTGTCTTTATGGAATTTTAGTCTGACTACTGACCATTCAGGCTTAAAGCATATTAAACTAAAACTCATTTCATTTGAATATGCCATACAATATATAAGCTTTTACATGTTTGTCAATTAAAATATTGTGCAATGCACAAAAAATATTCAAGTAGATAATCACTTGTTCTATTTTTTTTAATCCTTGTTAAATCAACCTATTAATTTATAAGAGTAGCTACAAGGCAATCTATTATCGCTAATTGAAATGATGTTGACAAACAAAATGGTGCAATGTAGCATACATATAAATTTTTGAAAATCTGGATTCTGAAAAGTCAATAAATTAAGTTTCAGAATCCAGATTCTTCGATATAAGACCAAGATTCACAAAGGGA
>CAXNND010000161.1:0-5136 GCA_964203105.1 Desulfamplus sp. | reverse complement strand
AAGATATGAACGGGGAGTACAACCCCATGTGGGTAGAGTGGAAACTCATTGTGGGAAGACCCCATGATATTGCAGTTGTCGGATATGGCGGCAGAACTGTCAACCGCCTGAGGCTCTTTTCTGCCTGGGCATCTGAAGATTTTGATATGCAAATCTTCAATGAGGGTGATTATTTCAGAGCTGTTGAGGATAAAATCAAATTTGAGAACATATCTAAAATTCTATACCCCTCCGATTCCAAAGAGGCGGGAAAAGAGCTGAGACTGGTTCAGGAATATTTTCTTGTTTCCTGTGCTGTCAATGACATTATATCAATTTATCTAAAAAATCATAATAATTTTAATGAGTTCCATGAAAAAGTCGCAATTCAGCTAAATGATACTCACCCTGCACTGACAGTTGCTGAACTTATGAGATCATTGATAGACCTCCATTCTCTTGAGTGGGATGATGCGTGGAATATAACAACAAAAACTCTTGGTTATACCAACCACACACTCATGCCTGAAGCATTGGAAACATGGGCTGGCTCGATTGTCAAAAAGGTAATTCCAAGACATCTTCAGATAATACATGAGATCAATCGCCGCTTTCTTGCCATGATTGAGCAAAAATACCCTGGTGACCATGAACGGGCTGCCAAGATGTCGATTGTTGAACCATTTGATGGGGACGAGAGGATCAAAATGGCACATCTTGCCATTGTGGGGAGCCATTCAGTAAATGGTGTTGCAGAGATACACTCAGAGCTTGTGAAAAATAATCTTGTCCCCGATTTTTATCACCTCTGGCCTGAAAAGTTCAACAATAAAACAAATGGCGTAACTCCAAGAAGGTGGATTTTAAGGGCAAATCAGGGGTTGGCAAGAGTTGTTTGTGATGCAATAGGAGACAGATGGATATCTGATCTTGAACAGTTAAGAGAGCTTGAAAAATTTTATGATGATACCTCTCTTCTTGAGGCTATTCAAAAGGTAAAACGGGAAAACAAGGTAAGGCTTGCCGCTATCATCAGCAATACGCAGAATCTCTACATGAAGGTGGATCCTGACTCCATATTTGATATTCATGCAAAACGGATTCACGAGTACAAACGGCAGCTTCTAAATGTGATGAACATTATCCACACCTTTTTTATGATAAGGCATGATGGCATAACCCCACCATTGCCAAGAGTTTTTATATTTGCCGGCAAGGCAGCACCCGGATATTTCATGGCAAAACTGATAATACGACTTATTCATGGAGTTGCCGATGTTATCAACAATGATGGTTTAGCCAACAAATGGTTAAAGGTTGTCTTTATTCCCGACTACAGGGTATCTCTTGCAGAAAAGATTATTCCTGCTGCTGATGTGAGTGAGCAGATATCTACAGCCGGCATGGAGGCATCAGGAACAGGCAACATGAAATTTGCCATGAATGGGGCATTGACCATTGGTACCCTTGATGGTGCAAACATTGAGATTGCACAGGAAGTTGGAGAGGATAACATATATATTTTTGGACACAGGGTTGAATATATACCAGACCTTAGACAATCTTTTAATGCAGGGACATGGCTTGACAATGACTCATATCTAAGGAGAGTGGTTGCATCTCTTGATTCTGATATCTTCTGCCCCAAAGAGCCTGGTATATTTAAACCTATCCATTACGCTATGGTTAACGGAGGTGACTACTACTGCCACATGGCTGATTTCAAATCATATATTGAGACACAAAGCAGGATTGCCAATGACTATCTTGACAAGAGAGTCTGGTCTCAAAAATCCCTTGTCAACACAGCTCGAACCGGAAAATTTTCAAGTGACAGAACTATAAGAGAATATGCAGCAGATATATGGCATATTCTTCCGCAACGATAAGTGTACAGTAGTTAAACCGATCCTCACCATTTTATCCCCGATTTTACTTGAGATTTTTTCTGAATACATATATTTTGTGAACTATCAAACAGATAATAAATGATATTCAAAATATAAAATGAGGTAAATCATGGGAATACACGAAAGAAAAAAACGGGAAAAAGAGCAGAGACGCAATCAGATAATGGACGCTGCAAGAAAGGTTTTTTCCGCAAAGGGGTTTAGCAGAGCCACAATGGAGGAGATTGCAGGGGAGGCAGAGTTAAGCCCTGGCACAATCTATCTTTACTTTAAAAACAAGGATGAGCTTCACACATCTCTTTCAATTGATATTCTTGAGCACATAACGGCACAGATGAAAAAATTCATCTGTCGAGAGGATATCAATGCTGAAGAGAAGATGATAATGTTAAAAGAGACTTTTATTGATGTGTATGAATATGATCCTATGGTGTTGATCAATCTGTTCCATCTCCAGTCTGGTGAAACGCTCAAGAACCTCTCTTCAGAAGTTATTGATGAGCTGAAACAGACATCTGCCGAGGCACTATCCATAATAACCTCAATTGTTAATGAGGGTATTGATTCTGGCCTGTTTGTGGAGAAACATCCTGTAGCACTTGCAGATATTATCTGGGCAACCTATTCCGGGGTTGTTCTGTGGGTTGACAGTAAACGGCTCTTAAATAATGAAAAAGATTTTGTAAAACGGACTCTTGATATTGCATTTGAGATAATGGTCAATGGTTTTAAAAAAAAATGATGCCTAAAACAGGGTGAGCGGGACCAACTCCACGCCTATTTTCATTCCCTGCTTCCCCGGCAAACGTTATTCAATTCATCATCTTTCAATTTATCCAGCCTCTTTTCCATCTTTTCACTCTTTTATACCTGGAGGAGTAAATATGTCAGTGCAGTGTCATCCCATAGATCAAGATATAAAAGGTTACTCTAACAGAATTCTTGAAATTAATCTTACAGAGAGATCATGGTCTGTTGCTCAAGCATCAATAAAAGATAGGGAGCTGTTTATCGGCGGCAAGGGGTTGGGTATGAAACTTCTTTACGACCGCCTAAAACCAGGAATTGAGCCACTTGGAGAGGAGAATATCCTTATAATCATGCCAGGCGTTGTAACAGGAACAGGTGCCCCATGTTCAGGCAGATTTGAGGCTATTGCAAAATCTCCACTGACCGGCATCATTGCAACCTCGTCGTGTGGTGGACCTTTTGGGGTACATCTTAAAACAGCAGGATATGGCGGTCTTGTGATTAGAGGGAAATCAGCCAGCAGATGCTTAGTATGGTTTGATCATAAAACTGTTGAATTCAGGGATGCCACAGATTTATGGGGGCTTGACACTGTAGAGACTCAAAAGAGAATAACAGGTTCAGGAAAAGAAGAATCCAAAAAATCTGACTCGTCAGACTCAAAAAATGAGGCAGCACTTGTTATTGGTCATGCCGGAGAGAATTTGGTTCGCTTTGCCAATATTTCATCAGGACACCGATTTCTGGGCAGAGGAGGACTTGGGGCTGTAATGGGGTCAAAAAATCTTAAGGCTATTGTGGTACGAGGCAAACATTACAAGATTGTGCCGGCAGACAGTGAGCGGTTTGAAAGGGTTAAGCAAAAGGCTAATCTATTTATAAAGCGGGAGTCTGTAACTATTTCGATGGGACAGTTCGGTACAGCAACCAATATGAAATTTATTAATAGGGCAAAAATGCTGCCTGTATGTAACTACTTGTTAGGAGAGCATGATCAGGCTTTAAGAATTTCCGGTGAAATGATTAAAGAGAAACATGACACAAAGTTACACACATGCAAACCCTGCTCAATAATGTGCGGACACAAAGGGACATTTAACGGTGAAAAATCATCTGTACCTGAATATGAAACTCTTGCTCTGCTGGGTTCAAATCTTGGTATTTTTGACAGTGATGCAATTTCAAGATTCAACAATATCTGCAACCGAGCCGGAATGGATACCATTTCAGCAGGCGGAACTCTTGGATGGGTTATGGAGGCAGTTGAAAAAGGGGTTGTATCTTCCGATGTTCTTCTTAGTCCTGAAACATCAGATCCATATTCTCTTATGTTCGGTTCACCAGATGGAATTGAGCACGCATTGAATAGCATTGCAAAATCTGAAGGGTTTGGAAAAGAGATGGGGCTTGGATCAAGAGCTCTTTCACAAAAATATGGAGGCAAGGAATTTGCCATTCAGGTCAAGGGGCTTGAGATGGCAGGATATGACCCGCGAGGTTCTTATGGTCAAGGACTTGCCTACTCAGTGGCAAACAGGGGGGCATGCCATCTTTCCGCATTTCTTGTATCTTTTGAGATTTTTTTAGAGCTTCTTAAACCTGATACAGCCCGAGCAAAACATCAATTTGTAAAGTTTGTGGAAGATTTGACATGCGGCGTAAATGCACTCCAAACCTGTCAATTCACCATGTATGCCTACACTCTTGAGCCTCTGCTTACCAAATACACGCCAAAATTTGTATTGAAAAATCTGATGCTCTGGCTGCCAGAGGTTGCACTTGCACTGCTTGATTTTTCTATCTATCCTGATCTTTTTTCATCAATTACCGGAATTAAAATGTCATCACGGGATTTTATCAAGGCAGGAGAGAGAATTCACGTTCTTGAAAGGTATATGAATACCAGAGAAGGGATCAGCAGCAAAGACGATGTTCTGCCAGACAGAATGGTTATTGAGACAATTGCAGGAGATGAAAAAAAGCGGATTGTTCCACTTAAGGAGATGCTTGTAAAGTATTATAAATTAAGGGGTTATAACTCAGATGGTATCCCTGATCCCAAATTACTTAGACGGCTGAACATACAACAGTCCATTTGAAATATACGGTTGTCTCTTCTCCTCCAACCATTATTCCACGCATCTCACCTCCATCTACCTGAGACCTGAGATTCTACACCAGCAATCGTGTCCATTACTGGTTCCTAATATCTTGCCTTCTTCATGTTTGATTTTTGGGAAAATTCGTAGCATTACCAGGATAGTATAAATCTTAACCGCTTGAAATAAAAAAAGAATTGGCGGAAGTGCATGGGAATCGAACCCACCCGGGACGGTTTTAGCGCCCCACATCGGATTTGAAGTCCGAGGGCCCCACCAGTGAGCCGGGCACTTCCGAAGGGAGTTTGAAAAATTAAACAGTCCTTTATATATATTACCATGTTTTGTCAATTTGTTTTTAACTCAAACCTTGAGATAATAATTTATTTGTGTATAAG
>CAXNND010000160.1:0-5159 GCA_964203105.1 Desulfamplus sp. | reverse complement strand
ACAGAATCATTTTTTATGGTAAAACGCTCTCCCTTGTATGCTCCGCAAAAGGTGCACTTGTTATGGGAGCATCCCACAGTAACCTGTAGTAAAATGCTGTTTGCCTCGCTCGGAGGTCTGATAATGTTTCCTTCGTAATGCATAATTACTGTCTCGTTCCTAACCTGTATCATTTCAGGATGTGGTGATGCATCGTAAAGCTAAACCTGGAATTTTATCAATATCTTCAATATGATCCACACAACCAAGCCTGACAGCCTCTCTTGGCATACCATACACTACGCAGGAATTTTCATCCTGGGCAATATTGATAGCTCCAGCCTCTTTCATTGCAACCATTCCGGCAGCACCGTCAGCACCCATTCCAGTCAAAATTATTCCAACAGCATTTGAACCAGCATATTTTGCAACTGATTTAAACAGCACATCAACAGCAGGTCTCTGGTGATTTACCATTGGACCCTGTTTAACCTCCACATAGTATCGTGCCCCGCTCCTTTTCAGAAGCATGTGATAATTGCCAGGTGCAATCAGTATTTTGCCGTTGGATATTGTATCTCCATTATGTGCCTCCTTTACCTCCATTTCGCACAAACTGTTCATCCGTTCTGCAAAGGTGGTGGTAAACTGAGCGGGCATGTGCTGAACGATAAGTATTCCTGGTGAAATGGCTGGAAAACGGGTAATAACTCGTCTTATTGCCTCTGTGCCACCTGTAGATGCTCCAATAACAATCAGTTTGTTTGTGGTTGCGGCAAGTGCTCTTGAATTGATCTGAATTGAGGCGAGTTGTTGACCATTACCCTCTTCTACAGACGATTTTCTTGCAACCACACGAACTCCATAGACTGCTCTTATCTTTTCAGCAAGCTGAATGCTCATATCACCAACTGAATAGGCAGCACTTGGTTTGGAAATTACCTCCAGGGCACCAATTGAGAGAGCCTCCAGTGCAAGTTTGCTCCCCTTGGGTGTAAGAGAACTCACAATAATAACAGGCAGAGGATAATGCTGCATCAGTTTTTTAAGAAACGTGATTCCATCCATACGGGGCATTTCAATGTCAAGGGTAATAACATCAGGCTTGAGACTTATAATCTTGTCTCTGGCAACATAAGGATCCGGTGCTGTGCCCACAACCTCAATATTTTTCTCTTTGGAGAGTTCCTGGGCAAAGACCTTTCGTACAATGGCAGAATCATCAACAACAAGTACTTTTATCAGTTTAGTAATCATAGGCTTATATCTAAATGAAGTTTAACATATATAGGTCATAAGGTATAGACTACTTGATATTAACTGTAATCCCCATAAGTCCATCCATTGTGTCAACCAAAAGCAAAGGAGAGTTGGCATACCAACCTTTTTTATCAGTAATTGTTATGGCAGAGGTATTGGTTTCAGGCACACCAAGACAAAAAGATGACTCCGTGTCAATTTTGCTGAATGTATTGCCTGCAAGCATATTCAGAGTCTCTTTCAGTGTACCGTCAAGATGCTCATCAGTTAAATGCCTCCTCTCCTCTCCCATGAAATTTTCTGTCATTACCACGAGAAGTTTTTCAGGCACTATAAGACAGATTTCACCTGAAAATGTTCCGTGAAATGTTATTGTGGCAGCCTGGATATTATCTGCTTCAGCCACTCGTTTACCCGACTTAAATATACTTTTAAAATGTTCTGGATGATCTAAATTATCCAAAAAAAGACCGGATTCACAGATCGTGGTATATCCATTACGGGGCTCGACCGGAATGTAAAACATGGTTTCCATCACTTCAGAAATCGAAATCGCTATCTGAGTCATCAGATTGGTCATTGTCATTGGACTCTCCAAGAATACTGGTTATCATGTCTCTTATCTGTTCAGGTGTGAAAGGTTTTTTAATGTAACCTGCCGCACCGCTCTTCATAAACTGATCTATCTTTTCCCTGCTGCCTTCGGTAGTGACCACTACAACAGGAATATCTTTGAAAAGGTCGTTCTGTTTCATCTTGATAAGCATCTCAAGACCATTCATTCCTGGCATGGTGAAATCTGTTATAACGATATCGATCCAGTTGTTTGCAAGTTGTTCAAGGGCTTCCATACCACTGGCAGCTTCGTGAAAACTTGAAGCTGAGTATCCGGCAGCTTTAAAGGCTTTTTTGATTACAGACCGCATTGGCATGGAATCATCTACAAGTAAAATTGAGAATGTCATTTAATTGACCTCATTCCGCATGTTTATACAACACCCAAAAGGGCTTCAACCTTCTGCATGTTAAATGTAAAGTCAGCTATAATTTTTGAAATATCATCTGGTGAAATGGCAAGCTCCCGAATAATTTTATCATTAAAACGGTATGCCAGACCATCCGCACCGACACCAACACCCATCATCATACAGATACAATCTGAAAGATATACAATAGCTATATCTCTATCGTGCTGCATAGTCTCATCAGGAATATGGTGGTGTCTTATAATCCTAACCATTTTAGGGCTAAACTTCCATATTTTTGCAAGCATTGCACCTATCTCGGCATGATCTGTGCCAATCACCCGTTTCTCAGCTTCAACAAAGCTGTAACCTTCATGGTCAACTAAAGTCTGAATTTTATCTAAGGATTTCTGGATGAATTTATCCAGTACAGTCTTACCGATATCTTTGAGAAGGGCTGCTGTAAATATGGTATTTCTGCTTTCAGGAGCTATCTTTGCTGCAATATCCTTTGCAATAAGAGCTGAGGATACAGCATGTTTCCACAACGCCCCTTCATTAAGACCATACCCCTTCCATGATTTGTTGAGTGTCTTTGCACTTGCATTGAGCAGGGTAAGCTCTACAACCTGATCAATACCGAGTATGGCAACAGCATCCCTTACAGACTCCACAGGGTGGGTAAGTCCAAAAAAAGCAGAGTTACATGTTCTCAGAAGGCTTGCAGTGACAGCAGGATCATATTCAATTATCTTTGCAATATCACGCATTGAGGCAGATGGGCTGTCAACCATCTCAATTATCTGATTGGCAATTGCCGGTACAGGTTTTAAGTTCTTGATATCTTTGATAAGGATCTGGATTGAGGTCATATTGTCACCTCATCTGAAGATTTCATACCTTCACCTCACTTGAACCGGAAGTTTTGACAAAAATATTGCCTGTACTTATCTCCAAACGGACGGTTCTGTTCACATTGCCACCCACATCCTCATAGTTGATAAGAACATTGTTTTTAAACAGAATTTTTTTTAATGCCATATAATTACGTTTTCCGATGTTGAAAAAACCCTTTTGGTCAAGTATCTGGGAACCGCCAAAGACTGCAACTCTCATTCTTTTTTTTGTGGCGTTATACTTGTAAGTCTCTTTAAACAGCAATGGAATGCCACTGTCTGCAAACATATATGGATTTCGTTCCGCCTTTTCCCTGTCAATAGATGATTCCGGAAGCATGTAGTGGAGAATCCCCCCTGTTTTTACAAAAGGATCAAAAACAACCAGTCCAATACAGGAACCCAGTGAATATGTGACAATATCACTGTGCGGGTCGTTACTGACTTTCATATCTGAAACGCCGACTATAATTCTCAATGTGTTAAACCTCTTATAAAGTCTCCCTGCATATTTTATAATAGCATTGAACCTGGTTCAAAAAAATACCTTGTTATTACGGGCTGAAAGCCACTGAAAAACAGCTCCCCTTAAAGATTGGCAGCCAGCTCAAAAATACCATGCATATCAAGAATCAGCCCTACCTTGCCGTCTGCAAGTATTGCACCGCCTGAAAAACCGGTGATATTCTCAAGACCGCCACCAAGACTTTTAATGACATATTCATCTTTTCCTAAGAGTTCATCCACAAGCAATCCCCTCTTTTCATCTTTGGATTCAACTACCACCACAAGGCTCTCCCACGGGTAAAGCGAGTCGTTATCCACATCGCATATATTTTTCATACGGATAAGAGGAATAAGTTCATTACGCTCTTTAATCATCTCTCCCTTTCCCTTCAACGTAAAACAATCACTTTTATCTGGCCTGAATGAACGCTGAATAGAGACTGTCGGGATCACATATTTTTCCTTACCGATTCTTATCAGCATTCCGTCAATGATGGCAAGGGTTAAAGGGAGACTTATGGTAAAACAGGTTCCTTTACCCTTATCTGAACGGATATCGAGGCTGCCCCTGAATTTTTCAATTCCATCCTTGACAACATCCATCCCAACCCCTCGTCCTGAAATATCTGTTATGGTTTTGGCAGTTGAAAATCCAGGTGCCATGATAAGGTCAAATATCTGGTTCTCTGTAAGCGAAGCATCTTTTTTGATAAGTCCTGAATCAATACCTTTTTCGACAATCCGATCTTTGTCCAGACCCTTTCCATCATCCTCAATCTCAATTAGAATGCTACCACCCTTATGGTAGGCACGAAGAAAAATTGTACCTTGTGAGATTTTGCCAGCGGCAAGCCTCTCCTCTGAGGATTCAATTCCATGATCAATTGAATTTCTGATCATGTGCACCATTGGTTCATACAGGGCATCAACCACGTTTCTGTCAATTTCGGTATCCTCACCAGACATCTGCAGGGCAACATCCTTTTTCGATTTTCTGGAGAGATCACGGACAAGGCGGATCATTTTGGTAAAGGTTGACTGGATGGGAATCATACGCATGGACATTGCAATTCGCTGGATATTGGAGACAATCTGCTCTAATTGATTAATGCTCTGATAAAGGGATGGATCCTTTAGAGCCTGCTGTTTGAGCATGGACTGGGCAATAACAAGCTCCCCTGCATAATCAACAAGATCATCAAGTTTATTGGTATCTACCTTTACCTGGGTAGAAATATGTCTTTTAGGACTTTTTTGCTCCATGAGTGCAGCAGAAATATCGCCGGAGCCGGCAAGCTCATTATCAATCAGAATCTCCCCTATCTTTCTGCCGGTGCGTGACTGCTCTTGAAGTACCTCATCAAGGATATCATCATCAATAATACCTTTTCTTACAAGGATTTGTCCTATAGGCTCTTTAGCGATAATCTTGGAGAGAACTGGTGGCAGTTGCTGCAGTTTTAGCCTTAAAGGTTCAATATCAATATCATGATCATCAATTTTTACCTTGTTCTCAACGCTCTGTCTTACTCTGGCAAGGAGTTTTTTCAAG
>CAXNND010000159.1:0-5160 GCA_964203105.1 Desulfamplus sp. | reverse complement strand
GGAAGGGCATCTTCCCGGATATTTATACGAACACTGGATTGATATGCAATTTCATTCAAAGTGGTTCCAACTCCGCCGCGAGTGGGGTCACGAAGGACATGAACACCATGAGCAAAACCTGAATATTCTGAATTACGACCTTTTGAATTTAGATTTGAGGCGGTACAACCGGACAATCTGAAACAGGGTGGGTTTAAAATTTTTTTAACCATACAGTTGAGAGCGGCACTATCACTTTTTATATCAGAATCAAAATTAAGCCCCTCCCTGCTGCTTAATATGGCAATGCCATGATCCGCAATTGTTCCGCTGATAATAACCTTGTCGCCTGCTCTTGCGTTACTGCCAGACAGATTTACACCGTCCGGTATTATGCCAAAACCAGACGTGTTTATGAAAATCTTGTCAGCTTTTCCCTTTGGAACAACCTTGGTGTCTCCAGTAACAATAACCACGCCTGCCTTTTTTGCCGACTCTGCCATACTCTCTAAAATAGTCTTTAAATCATCAATTGCAAAACCCTCCTCTAAAATCAGGGCAACGCTTATATATTTAGGGTCTCCTCCGCACATGGCAATATCATTTACAGTGCCATTTATTGCAAGGTCTCCAATATTACCTCCAGGGAAAAATATGGGATCAACAACATAGGAGTCAGTAGAAAAAGCGATTCTTGTTCCGTTGCCAATATCAAGCTGGGCACCATCATCAAGCCTTGAAAGTGCCTCATTTGCAAACATGGGAAGAATCATCTCCTTTAAAAGCGAATGGGCAATTTTTCCCCCACTGCCATGATCCAGAAGTATTGTATCTTTATTCATCTTATTTATCACAGTAACCTCTTGTAGAGCATCAAACCATTATGATGGCAATTCCCATCATGTCTCTATCACTCTCTATCACCCTTTATATCTGTAATATGCAGCACACGCCCCCTCACTTGAGACCATGCACGGTCCTACAGGATGGGCTGGAGTGCATTTTTTCCCATACATGATACACTCTTCAGGTATTTTCAGCCCCATAAGAATCTGACCACAGGAGCAGCCAGCAGGTTCAGGAGTATCTTTCAATTCAATTTTGAATTTTTCCAGAGCATCAAATCTCTTGTAGGGTTTTCGCAATCGCATTCCACTTTTAGGTATCTGTCCAATGCCCCGCCATACAGAATCAGCAGTCTCAAAAACCTTATCCATAATATCTTGTGCCTTTACATTTCCAGATTCTGATACAGCACGCTCATATCCATTTTCAAGGGATGGTGTGCCTGAGATGTTCTGTTTTACAAGCATCAGTATTGATTTGAGAATGTCAACCGGTTCAAATCCGGCAATAACTGATGGCACACGATATTTTTCAAAAACTTCCCTGTATCCATCAATTCCTGTAATTACAGAGACATGACCAGGAAGAATAAAGCCATCTATTGCAGTTTTTGGAGTCTCCATTAAGGCGGCAAGAGCAGGTGGAGTCAGTTTATGTGCAGAGTGTATGGAAAAATTATCAATTCCACGCTCCGCTGCCATAAGAATTGAAGCTGCAACAGTTGGTGTTGTTGTCTCAAATCCCACACCACAAAAAATAACCTCTTTTGTCTGGGCAGCAATCTCTACAGCATCAAAGACTGAATAGACAATCCTGATATCTCTTCCGGCTGCCTTCTCCTTTTGAAGTGATGAAAATGTCCCGGGCACCTTCATCAGATCCCCAAATGTTGCGAGAATAACATTATCCTGCCGGGCAAGCTCAATAAAGGCATCAATATCTTGCTGGGCAGTAACACATACAGGACAACCCGGACCGGAAAGAAGTTCAATATTATCAGGTAAAATACTTCTGATACCATGCCTGAATATGGACATGGTATGGGTGCCGCAAACCTCCATTAGTCTCAGTTTCTGTTTTGACCTGTTAAGAGCGGTAAAGTTTGCCGACTTGAGACACTCCTTGATACTGTCTGTCAAAATCTTTGCAAGGTCGCTGTCCCTGTATTCATTAATATATTTTAACACCATCAGATACCATCTTCTCCCCTGAGCAATCTCATTCCGGCAATAACAGCCTGTCCCAAAGATATTCCACCATCTCCTGACGGAACCTTGCTGTGGCTATACACTGTAAAACCCTCTTTTTCAAGTGAATGAGTCATGCCGGTCAAAATCAGCAGATTGTTAAAAACTCCGCCGCTCAGTACCACCCTCTCTATTCCAGTATCAAGACTTACTTTTTTTGCCGCACAGACAAAACCATCAATAACTGTCCGGTGAAATTTTGAGCCAATACGCCCAATGGAGATACTGTTATCAGGTTCAACAGAAATTTCTTTATTCATAATTTTATTCACAAGATTAATATCTTGCACAATCTCTCTGATACAGGGAAGCATGTTTATAACAAACATCTTTTTACTATCTTTTATAGCATTATTATCAAGTATTTCATCCACATCAAAAGAGTAGCAGTCTGAATCCACCTTGTCCATAAACGTGCTTATTGCCTGAAGCTCAATGGCTGCCTGACTCTCAAAAGTGATCTCGTGCCTGATTGAACACAACGAGGCAACAGCATCAAAGAGCCGTCCGCAGCTTGAAGTGAGCGGGCTGTTGATTCTTCTCTTAAGCATACCAATAATAAAAGCAACTCTATGTTCCTGAACTTCCCCAAATGTATGACCATTAATATCTTCACCAAAAGCAGCATAAAGATATGAAACTGCCATACGCCATGGCTCTTTTGCAGCAGCATCACCTCCTGGCATTGGAATATATTGAAGATGTGCTTTTCGCTGAAAATCTGTCTCATTACAGAGCAGAATCTCACCACCCCAGATATTGCCATCAGTGCCAAGACCAGTGCCATCAAGGGTGATTGCAATTACATCACCTTGAATACCGTTTTCAGCCATGCAGGAGACTGCATGTGCATGATGGTGCTGAACAGCAATTAGGGTCAACTTCGGGATATTACCGCTATTTTGGATGGAGTTGCTATTTAGCAGGTTACTACTATCTACTTGAAGGAGATGTGTGAACTGGAGGAGATTTGCAAATTTTGTGCTCAGATAATCAGGATGAAGATCGTGTGCAATAACCTTTGGTTCAACATCAACTATTTTCTTCAGATGGTTGATGCTCGCCCTGTAAAACTCAAAGACCTTTTCATTTTCAAGGTCTCCGATATGTTGACTTAAAAAAGCCATGTTGCCCGAAGTCAGGCAGACTGTATTTTTAAGACCCGCACCGCAGCCAAGCACAGAAATATCAGTAGTTGCAATATTGGCAGTACAACATACCATTGAACCGGGTAAATTTATTGGAAGAGGAGCGTATCCCCGAGAACGTCTGAAAAAGCGGGGTATGTGGTTTTGAACCTGCATGATCGAATCATCTGCCCGAAAATATATATCCCTGTTATGTATAAGAAAATAGTCTGCAATATCGGCAAAAGCATCAAGAGCATCCTGATTGTCAATGGAAATTGGCTCTCCGCTTCTGTTGCCACTTGTCATCACAAGTATTGATGGACCTTTTTCAAGCAGAAGATAGTGCAGAGGAGTATATGGAAGCATTATCCCCAAAAAATTATTATTGGGGGCAATATAACGTAGGGAACAATGATCGCTGTTCCCTGCGTTATCATATAAAACCCCATTTTTTTTTGCCAAAAGAACTATCGGACGATGGTGAGATTCAAGAATTTGCCTCTCCTCAGAAGAGATGAAAACCAGTTCAGAAACTGCATCAACCGATTTTGCCATAAGTGCAAATGGCTTGTGGGGTCTTTTTTTACGTCTTCTCAACTCTGCCACAGCGTTTTGATTCATGGCATCAACAGCAATATGGAAACCACCTAACCCCTTGATTGCCAGAATCTTTCCCTGCTTGAGCAGTTCTGCCGCCAACTCCAGAGGCTCTGCCTGAACTGAATCAGGGGGGATATTCTCTTTAAATGAATGGTTATGTGGAGGGGTAACAGTTACATCTTTACATAAACTATCGACAAGCAACAGATGAGGACCGCAAACAGGGCAGGCGTTTGGCTGGGCATGAAATCGCCTGTTAAAGGGGTCATCATACTCTTTCTGGCAACAGCCGCACATTTTAAAGATATCCATCGAGGTTTTAGACCTGTCATATGGAATATCCTTTATAATGGTATATCTTGGTCCGCAATTTGTGCAGTTGATAAATGGATAGTCAAATCTTCTGTCATTCGGGTCCTGCATCTCGTTGATGCAGTCAGCACATACAGAAACATCAGGGGATATAAGTGTGGATTGTGAACTATCTGTTCCGGCACTGATATCAATACTTTTGGAAATTACAAAATCCTTGTAATGTAGGAGAGTAACTGGATTGGTCTCAATACTGGCTATCAGGGCAAGCGGTGGTTTTTTGTTTGCAATATCAAGGCAGAATTTATCAATATTATCCAAAGTGCCTTCAACATTAATTGTTACGCCTTTAAAAGTATTAAATACCCTGCCTTTTAAACCATAACTGTGAGCCAGTTGAAAGAGAAAAGGACGAAATCCAACACCCTGAACAACACCTGTAATATTAAACTCTTTTGCAATAATTAGACTATTCATTGTAAGGAGAGATCGAAACCGAGCATATCACGTATATCCTGAATTGCCTGTCGGGCTACCTCTTCGTCAACCTTACTTATGGCAAATCCGGCATGAACAATAACATAATCTCCGAGTTTGACATCATCAAGCAGCATAAGACTTACATCTCTTCGCACGCCATCAACATCAACAGTTGCAATACTATTTTCAATTTCAACAATTTTTGACGGTACAGCAAGGCACATTGTCTTGACTCCAATAAAAAACCCACTGCTCATCTCTAAGGGGGGGAAAAGAGGAAGCAGTGGGTCTGGTGCATTCTGATTTTTGATTAAATTTTATGTTTGATATAAAGAGTCATAAGATTCAAATCAAAAAGATATTTATCCCCGCACCTCTTCTTTTACAGTTGCTGCAAGTTTAAAAAGAACTGTCAAAATAAGAAGTCCGGTTGCAAGCACTCCAAGGCTTATAACCACCTCTGGAACTGTTGGAGCATATTCAGTAACATGATGGAGCGGTGATGGAACAAATCCACCTGAGATCATGCCAAGGCTCTTGTCAATCCATGTACCAATGAAAATCAT
>CAXNND010000158.1:0-5163 GCA_964203105.1 Desulfamplus sp. | reverse complement strand
TGAACAAGCAGTATCTATTGTTGACAACACAAACCAGCCACACACAAACCGCACGCCTCAAATCTACACACAGTTTCAAACCAACAACAAATGCCTCTTTGCAGGTTCAGGTGCTGTAGCATTTCGTACGCTGATTCAGGATATTATGGGTGATAAGGCTCTGTTTGCTCCGCAATTTCAAAATTCTGTAAGGGCATCTGCACTGGCACATGTAGTTTTTGAGGATACTACTCGCCTATCTCTGGCAAATGGTGCTATTGTCCCTGTTTATCTTAGGTTGTCTGACGCAGAAATGAATTACAGGCGTCATAATCAATGATTTTAAGGCATTTAATTCTAAAAGATAGAGGCTCTTTTGTTGACAAGTAACAGTGCTTTTGTTGACAATGAATTGCCTCTCTGTTATTTAATCCCCAAAAGATAGTTCTGGCAGATATGTGGAAAGTTTAGTTGTGTGATTCTACCTGTATGTATAGAGCACATCCAGACAGATTCCTATCCCCTCTGACTTAACCAAATAATTTAAGAATAATATACATGAATAAAAATGAGTGGCCTTATAGATCGGTGATGCCTATTGCAACTCCTGGTCTTAAATTTATTATTGCAGTAGCTGTTGTAACCATACTTTTATTTTTGATGGGCTTGACTCTTACAGGTTTCCTGACTCTTTTTGTCACGCTTTTTATATGCTGGTTTTTCAGAGATCCTCAAAGAGATATTCCTAATCAGATTAACTGTATAGTCTCACCTGCTGATGGTAAGATTATTGTTGTGGAGGAGAAGCCATCAAATGAATTTACCCGCCAACCTTGCATAAAAATCAGTATTTTTATGAATGTGTTTAATGTTCATGTCAACCGAATACCATTTAAGGGTGTTGTTGAAGATGTGATTTATGTTGCTGGAAAATTTATCAACGCATCTTTTGATAAAGCATCAGAAAATAATGAGAGAAACGCATTGGTAATAAGAACGGACTCGGGTGTAATCTACGGTGTTGTTCAGATTGCAGGATTGATAGCAAGACGTATCGTATGCAGGGTTAGCAAAGGTGATGTAATTGAGCGTGGCAGCCGATATGGTATGATCTGCTTTGGCTCGCGACTTGATCTTTATCTGCCCGCAGACAGCAAGATATCTGTTGATATAGGGCAAAAGGTTCAGGCAGGATCAACTATCCTGGCTTATTTAAAGTAAATTTTGTTCAAATTAATTGAGTGTATCTTTAAATTAAAGAGTATCGTCCCTATGTTTCCGGGGCGTTGATTGAAACATAAATGGAGAATTGACAAGTTGGACCAGATACCAATTACCATAGAAGGTTTTAATGTTCTTAAAAAAGAGCTTGAAAGACTTAAGACTATTGACAGACCTCAAAATATTAAAGCAATAGAGACAGCAAGAGCACATGGTGATCTTTCAGAAAATGCAGAGTTTGATGCCGCCAAGGAGAGACAATCCTTTATTGAAGGGAGGATTGGTGAGTTGGGTTATAAGATAGCAAGTGCAAAAATTATTAATCCTGATAATGTACCTAAAGATTGTGTAAGATTTGCTTCAAAAGTACTTCTTGAGAATCTTGACTCTGAGGAAGAGGTGGAATATATGCTCGTGGGGCAGGAGGAGTCAGATATTTCAAAGGGTAAAATATCCGTCTCATCACCTCTTGGAATGGCTTTGCTTGGTAAAAAACCAGGAGATGATGTTGTTTTACAGGCTCCAGGGGGCAAACGCTCATACGAAATAATTGCTATTTTATAACTAACCAAATTCCAATCTGCAATAAGCAGCAAAGCTGCTTATGCTTTCTTGATTTTATTATCTTAATCTTTTTTGGTGGGAGCGTATAGCTTGCCACTGAACTAAAGCAAATACACGGGTGAAACTGTAAGGGTTGCCCATCTACAAAATTCTAATTTAATGGAGGATATATTTTGGCAAGAGTAACTATTGAAGATTGTCTTAAAAATGTACCAAGTCGATTTGCCCTTGTTCACATGGCTGCACTGCGTGTAAGGCAGGTAAGGGAAGGAGCTGATTTTCTTGTTAAATCATCAAAAAATGAAGATGTGGTGACTGCTCTCAGAGAAATTGCAGCCAACAAAGTGATTATTAAAATGGACAAAGAATGAGAAGATACCATGATAGATATTCAAAGACAGCGTGATTATCGCAACATTCCCATTGATAAGGTTGGTATTAAAGAGTTGCGTTATCCTATAAAAGTCCTTGATAAATACAATGGAATGCAATCTACTGTTGCAATGATCAACATGTATGTGAATCTTCCTCATCAAGCCAAGGGCACACACATGAGCCGATTTGTTGAGATGCTTCACACTTTCAAATCCCAGGTGTCACTTGAATCTTTAAGCCATATACTTGAAGATATGAAGAGGACACTTGAAGCCCAATCTTCCCATATTGAGATTACATTTCCATATTTTGTCGAGAAGTCCTCTCCTGTCACAGGCTCAAGAGGGCTTATGGATTATACCTGTTCAATTATAGGTTCCTCAAGGTCGTCAGATAAAAACAGTGATTTGCTTGTCAAGGTTGGGGTGCCGATCACATCTGTCTGTCCATGTTCCAAAGAGATAAGTGATTTTGGTGCCCATAACCAGAGAGGGGAGGTCTTAGTCTGCACAAGGTTTAAAAAATTTATATGGATTGAAGACATTATCGGTATTGTTGAAAAAGCTGCATCATGTGAACTGTTTTCAGTGCTCAAAAGGGAAGATGAAAAACATGTCACTGAGCATGCATATCAAAACCCCAAATTTGTTGAAGATGTTGTCCGGGATGTTGCAAAGGTTTTAATAGAAGATGAAAATATAACATGGTTTTCAGTCAGTGCCGAAAATTTTGAATCCATACATAACCACAGTGCTTATGCCTATATCGAAAGAACCCGTAAACCATCTACCAGTTAGCACAATTAATAAAGCGGAAATTTTTACCTTTATAGCCTTAAAATCTACTTTTTATCTTCATGAGCTAACACTGTCCGCCACAAAAATTGTCGCATTTTATCATACCCGATTCCTAACTCATTAATCATAATAACAAACGGGTATAATCCCCTGGATGTCTGCAAATATCCACATCTTGTCTTTACCCCTGTTAAAGTGCCTGTTTTATAATATTCAACGCAACCATCAGAAACAGTTTCATTTTTCATAAGCTGGTAATCTTTTCTGAATATTCCAAGTATCTTTACCATATCTGACGGAGAGATTCGGTTTTGGCGTGAAAGTCCGGCACCTTCTGTAAACCTGAAATTGTCAGACAAGGATATACCTACAACTCTATTAGCATATCGAGCCATGGCAGCGACCCCTTTCTCAACCGTCGCTGGTGGAGAAAATGCTTTTGCACCGGCACTTAAAAAGAGTTGATTTGCCATAAAGTTGCTCGAATATTTTAAAAGTCTTCTTATTATCTCGTTAATATCATAAGGTGAGGTAACTTTATAAACAGGTTTATCTGCCGCTGTTACAACACCCGCCTTAACTTGCCCTTTTATAATTATACCTTCCTGCGAAAGAAAATAGTGTATCAGCATACCAGCATAGATTTTACTCTCCTGTTCAGATAAAATAACTCTACCCTCTCTAAACCATGATGATTTGACTCTGTTCATAACAAATGGAAGTATAGGTATCTCCAAATCATCGCTCACATACTCTTTTTTATCATTGTTGTATTTAAAAGAGACTGTATTGAAATTTGCAGAGAGTGATCCTACAAAGGCATCATAGGGATTGTGAGTGTTGGATGTACCGTCAATTTTAATATCTGGAGCAAAAAATGTGTTATCAACAATCAGATCGTTGATAACTGCTATATTCATTGATTTCAATATCAAGCTGACTTGACGGCACGAATCATGGATAATTGCAGATGTGAAAAGTGGGTCGCCATACCCCTTTATTTTAAGATTGATAGCTGACGAGTCAGGTTTAAAAGCACGGTTTGAGGCTTCACCATTTTGCACTCCACCATCAATAAAAAAATCTGTTGTAAACCGGTAATCATCTCCAAGATAGTGGCGGGCAGAAAGGCTTGTGAGGACTTTAATTACAGATGCCGGCACAAATCCTACATTTGGATTCTGGGAATATAAAATAGAGCCACTTTCCGTGCAGAGTATGATACCAGCCTTACTGTTTATAGACCTAAAGCTACTTATGACATAATTTTTATTGGCTTCGTTGTTTTCCTCAGCCCTTACTGGAGAAAGTGGAGGCAGTATATGCTTTACAAGTGTGATTATGCACAAAAAAATTGTGATTTTGAATAAAATCCTGACATATCGACTTTCTATCCTCTTCATCAGTTATATCTCCTTTTTAGCTCTTTTAACGTGCAAGTTGATTCATCTCAAAAATTGGCAGGCAGATTGACAGAACAATAAAACCAACAACAGCACCCATGACAAGTATTATCACAGGCTCAAGCAGTGCCATCATGGCAATCAGGCTTGATTCTGTATCTTTTTCAAACAGTTGGGCTGTCTTTTCAAGCATAAGTTCAAGCTTTCCGCTCTTCTCTCCAACCTTGATCATCTGTATTGCAAGTGGTGGAAACTCTCTGCTTCCGTCAAGTGCATTTCCAAGGTCACCACCCTGCTTAACTGACTCTGCTGCCATAGTGATTCTGTTTTTAATCACGCTGTTGCCTGTGGTGTTTCTTGCTATATCAAGGGCTGTAAGCATTGGAACACCGTTAGCAAGAAGAGAGCCAAGTATTCTTGAAAATCTGGCAACTGCATTTTTTTTTATCATCTTGCCCATCTTGGGAACACAAAGCAGAAAATTGTCGGTAATCTGTAGTCCCGAGGCTCTTTTTCTGAACAGATAGATTGCAATAGATATGAAAACTGGAATCAGAATCAAAATCCACCAAAAGGACTGAAAAAATAAACTCAGCGATATAAGCAGACGTGTAGGTGCTGGCAACTGCTGATTCATATCAGTAAATATTTTGATGATCCCGGGAACAATATAGGTTATCAGAAATACGAGAACGGCAGTGCCGGTGATACTCATCAAAACAGGATATGCAAGAGATGTCTGTATCTTTTTACGGGTATCTTCTTGTTTTTCTGTTATATCTGCAAGACGCTCCAGGACAAGCTCAAGGGTTCCTGATGACTCT
>CAXNND010000157.1:0-5165 GCA_964203105.1 Desulfamplus sp. | reverse complement strand
AATGTCTCTGCGTTGGATATAACGATGATTGTGTCACGGACTATATCTGTGGAGCAGGTAAACCAAATTTTAAAGCAGTCCACTTCTGGTGGAGAAGAGTCTTTCTTAAGTGGACGACTTGCAGGTATTCTTGGATATACTGAGGAGAGCCTTGCATCATGTGACTTTAACCACGACTCAAGGTCATCTGTCGTGGATGGCAACCAGACAAGGGTAAGTCGAGGCAATCTTGTTAAAATACTTGCATGGTTTGACAATGAGTGGGGATATGCCAATAGAATGCTTGATACTACAGCCACTTGGATGAATTTGGTATCATAATTCCGCGGATATGGTATTATCTGTTTTTAATTCTGATATTGATAATTTTACCTGATTTGTCAAGATAGGCTTTTCCAACTCCTATTGTTTTACCTGAGGAGTCACTTACAATGCTGATATCTTCCTCAAAAGTCATTCCTGGGTAACTTTGCTTTGATGTCTGATTATCTGAAGTCTCCTCAGGTAATGGAGATTTGTTTTCAATAGTTTTTTTTGAGGAAGATTCCTGATTAGCTTTGTTCAATCTGGCTTGATTTCTGTCTGCTATCATATTGCTTACAGTGGAATAATCATTTTTTTTATCATCTCCACTGCATCCAGCAATACTAATCAAAGCAAATATAAAAAACAGAACTTGTAATATTATCTTCCTGACTTTCATTCTTGTGCCCCTTTTTACTGATTATTATTTATTGAAACATACTTTATAAATCATAATTTACACTGGAATGGAAATCTCTCAAATTCTAATTTGTATATTATGAGACTTTATCAATCTTAAATCGTCTGTTAAGTCTCATTGTGCTAAAAAGACCATAAATATCGTTAGAGACATTTATAATTTCAAGCGTACTCCCCTTTTGCGTCAATGTATTGTGAGCAGCAATTATCACACCAAGCCCCACTGAATCAACCATATCAACACCTTTAAGGTCAATTACAAGTTTTCCATTATTCGTATGAATTGCTGCTAAAAGCTCTTTTTTGAAATCCTCAGCCATAGATGCCACTATGCTCATTCCAGGTATTATGATTGTATTGTCACCCTCTCTTATCACTTGACTCATTATTTTTATATCTCCTGTGTAAAATGTTACAAGTTTTTGTATAGTATAAATTTTTCATTTGATACTTTATAATATTAATGCATTAAGATTACCATTATCGGCAACAGTTATCAAGAATCTGCTCATATTTTTTTGTTATTGTATGTAGATAAGATAGTGTTAATTTGGCAAATAATTACAATCTGGGGATATAATACGAAAGATAATTGCAAAATCAGAATCGCCGAGATCAAATTGTTGACATATTTTTTTATAATGGTATATTACTTTGTTCAAAAAATATTGTGATTTAATATACTGTATATAGCCGGAGCATATATAGATAGGTTTCTACCTAAACTTACATAATGGTGTAGTTGGTCATTTATATGTTGTATGGTTGAACTCACCCTATGCAATTATGGAGTTCCTGCTGGGATAGTTATAAATAGATAAATTTTTATTGATAAAGGACGGAAACAAGCTGGTTTCCATTATTTTTTTGAAAAAAACTATACGGAGTTAATCAAATGATCTGTACAACTGTAAGAAACGGTGATGAGTGTCTTTTTATGTCCGTTAATGGCTGTAAATATAATGGTGGGGAGTGCAAATCCATAGCTGAAAAATGTGAGGGGTGTCAGAGAATTGTGGAAAACAGCAATGGAAAATTCTGCACAGCCGCTCCTGATCCTTCAATCAAATGGAAAAATGGTATCTGTAATCTTGCAACGCATGTGAAAGTTGTTGTTGAGGTCAAGAAACAGAAACTCAACCCAATTAAGGCATCAAAGAGAAAATAGTTGATATGCTATTATTATCTAATATTTTCTTATAATTTTAAGGTATTATGTATAAAATATCAACCCTATGAATCAACATAAATTAGCAACATATCAGGAAACATATTAAGATGAATCCCCTTGCAGTAGAACTTAATTCTGTCATAGAATACGTAAATCCCCATATTCTGGATATGTTATCAGAAATGGGGAAAAAACTTTACTTCCCCAAAGGGATACTGACCCAGAGTGCTGAAGCCAAACAGAAAGCCCACAGAATAAATGCGACTATCGGTATAGCAAAGCAGCACAACAAAGTTATGTTTTTGCCCTCTGTGACTGCCCTTGTAAGCGGAATTGAGCCTGATAATTTTCTCCCGTATGCCTCATCTTATGGAATACCGGAACTTCGTGAGATGTGGAAAAGTGCTATTTTCCATAAAAATCCATCTCTTGCCGGCAAACATATAAGTCTTCCTGTGGTGACCGGCGGGATTACCCACGCTGTAAGTACATTTGCTGACCTATGGATTGATCCAGGTGATACAGTGGTTCTTCCTGATATGATGTGGGGTAATTACAGCATGACATTTGGTGTGAGAAACCGTGCTAAAATTGTCACCTACAACACATACACACCAGATCTGAAGCAGATGGATATTGATGCCTTTGAGTCAACAATATTACAGGAGGCTTCCAAAAACAAAAAGATCATAGTAGTGCTCAATTTTCCACACAACCCTACAGGATATACGGTATCTGTTGAAGAGGCAAAAAGGATAGCCTCAATTCTAATCGGGACTGCCAAGGGTGGCACCAATGTTGTGGTGGCATTAGATGATGCATATTTTGGTCTCTTCTTTGAGGAGCAGACCATGAAAGAGTCAATTTTTGCACTTCTTGCCGGAGCAGACAAGCGAATTGTTGCTGTAAAAATGGATGGAGCAACTAAAGAGGATTATGTGTGGGGACTTCGTACAGGCTTTCTCACCTATGGAGTCAGCGGGTCTGGCGATTGTTCAAACATAGAAGATATATCCCTTCGCAACCTCTATCTCGCCCTTGAACATAAGACAGCGGGCTGTATCCGAGGATGTGTCTCCAATGTCTCACATCTTAGTCAATCCATAATACTCAAATCCATGGAAGATCCACATTATCCTGAATATAAACAGGAAAAGTTTGATCTGCTCAAATCAAGAGCCTTGACTATAAAAGAGGTATTGAAGAACCCTGTTTATAGCGATGCTTGGGATGTTTACCCATTCAATTCCGGTTACTTTATGTGCATACGCCTGAAAGGTATTGATGCTGAAAAGTTAAGAGTGCATATGCTGGACAATTATGGTATTGGTCTTATCTCTATTGGTAGCCGCAATATCAGGGTTGCATTTTCCTGTCTTGAACAGGATCAGGTTAAGCTGCTGTTTGATATGGTACTTCAAGGTATTAACGATTTGAGAGCAAGCTACTAATAATTTACACCCATAAGAAAAAGTCCCCTTGCAGGGGCAGTTGCGCCTGCAAGGGTTCTGTCTTTTGCCTCTAAAATATATCTGAATTTATCATGTGTTATCCTCGATAATCCTGCCATAACAAGTGTCCCTACTATATTTCGTACCATAAAACGCAGAAAACCATTTCCTACAATTCTAAATACAACTTTTCTTCTTATTGAACGGACTGGAACAGGGAATGCCGGAGTCATGGCTGAGGATAAAAAAGTCCCGCTTTTTTCAATATAATCAGCGTATTCTATCCCAGCACTGTAAATATTTCTTATAGTGTGTGCTCTTGGGCTTCCACTTGCCTCAAATGATTTGAAGTCATGTTCTCCTATAAGTATTCCACAGCACTGGTTCATTATCTCCATATCAAGAGGTTTTCTGATGTGCCAAATATAGTCTTTTCCCACTGAACAGGGAGTTTCACTGTTTAAAATATAATAGTGGTACTCTTTGGAAATTGCATCGTATCTTGCATGAAAGTGAGGCTCGACAATATCGCATGACCGGAGCACAATAGGCAGTTTTATTATGCTGTTAACACCTTTGAGCAGATTTTCAGGTGATATAGAGGTATCAGCATGAAAGTTTGCGACCTGCCCCAGAGCATGAACCCCTGCATCAGTTCTGCCAGAGCCTGTCAACTTAACAGGTTTATTTAAAATCATGGATATTGCTTTTTGAAGTTCTTCCTGTACAGTAATCCCATTTTTTTGAATCTGCCAACCAGCGAAATGGCTTCCATCATATTCCACAATAACTTTAAAATTTGTTATCATCTTTTAGTCCAGCGGTTAAAGTCTGGTTGATTAATTTGATTCTGTTGAGTAAACTCAATATTTAATAGTTGACAAAAATGATCAAAACACAATAAAAATCAAGCAAATTATATGTGCATATCCAATCTTTGACTCTAATCAATAAAAGCCATTAATATTACAATATATAATGGATAACACACACAAATAACAAGAGAAACAAGGAGAAAAATATCATGTTTTCAAAGGAAAATACAGTATTGGTTCTGATTGATGTTCAAGGTAAACTTGCCCAGTTGATGCACAATAAAGAGGAACTCTTTGACTCTCTTCAGACATTAATTAAGGGGATGACAATCTTAGAAGTCCCTGTAATATGGATGGAGCAGCTTCCTGATAAACTCGGCAAAACAGTCCCCGAAGTTGCAACATTAATGGATGAACTGCTGCCTGATGTCAAACCTGTTGCTAAGAAAACATTCAGTTGTTGTGGTAATGATAAATTTACGGAGCAATTCAAAGCCATTAATAGGAAACAGGTGCTTGTGGTAGGGATTGAAACCCATATATGCGTATATCAGACAGCGTTGGATCTTCTCAATGCTGGATGTGAGGTGCAGGTGGTGGCTGATTGTGTTTCATCAAGAAAGAAGAGTAATAAAAAAATTGGTATCAGGAGGATTGTTCAAGCTGGTGGTGCAGAGACCAGCACAGAGATGATTCTTTTCGAGCTGATGAAAGCCGCTGAAGGTGATATATTTAAAAAGATGGTTAAGGTTGTAAAGTAGCATTGACGATATTATATTCATTTATTGATGAATAATTTTAGCAACGCTGCTTATGTTCCTTAACAGCTTAAAGAGATTAAAATCTTTGAAACTTGTTGAAAGGAGGAGTTATGGTATCTTCTATTAATAACAGTGCACAAGCACTCAGAGCATTTGGTACTGCGACAGCTGTAACTGCAAATAATATTGCAAATGTTGAGTCAGACAACTTTAAAAGCAGTAGAGCAGTGATGAATGAGGGTAG
>CAXNND010000156.1:0-5228 GCA_964203105.1 Desulfamplus sp. | reverse complement strand
AGACAAGGCTCTTTATCTGCGATGGTGATGCTCTTATCATTCCGCAAAAAAGGCTTCTACCGATACTTGAAAGGATAAATGAGCGGCTGCCGTGGATTGAGAGAATTGGACTTTATGCAAATACAAAGAGCATAAGGATGAAAACCTCTGATGAACTCAAGGAGTTGCGGCAACTTGGCCTAAAGATTGCCTACATGGGGCTTGAAACCGGTGATGATGTGACTTTGAAACTGATTAACAAGGGTGCTGATTCCGCCAAAATGGTCGAGATGGGAAAGAAAATCCGCGATGCCGGAATCCAGATATCCATAACTGTGTTGCTTGGTCTTGCCGGAAGTAAGCGATCAAATATCCATGCAACAGAGACTGGGCGGGTGCTATCTGCCATAGACCCTGAATATGTTGGGGCATTAAGTCTGATGCTGATACCAGGAACTCCAATGCACACTGATTACCAGAACGGTTGCTTTGATCTTGTCACGCCGGATGAGATGCTAACCGAACTTGGAACCATGATTGCAACCACCCATCTTACTGACGGACTTTTTCATGCAAACCACGCCTCAAACTATCTGCCAATCAGGGCACATCTTCCTGAAGATAAAGAAAAGACACTTGCCCTGATTGCAAAGGCTCTTGAGGGGAAAGTGAGACTTAAACCCGAGTATATGAGGGCACTTTGAAAAAGGGTCTGATTTTCTTGAACAGATTTCTTTTTACAAGGAGTTTTTTCCCATGACAATTCTTAAAAAAAGACTCATTTGGGGTTATCTGTTGTTTTTTCTTGTTATATCTGTAAGTTATAGCGGAACAACCTCGGGTGAATCAAACAGGATAAAGGTTGTATATACAGACTGGTTTCCATATACCTATGGAGAAAATGGAGAAGCCCGTGGATTTGAGATTGAAGTATTCAGGGCAGTTATGAAAAAGATGGGTATGGAAGCACAATTTGTGAACTATCCGTGGAGGCGGTGTTTGAATGGTATTGAAGAGGGCTATGCAGATGCACTTATATCTCTTCTGAAGACTCCTGAAAGAGAAGAGTATACCCTGTTCCCAGATACCTGCATAAGCCTTTCAAAAACCATGTTTTTTACAAAAATAGAGTCAAATATTCAGTTTAAAGGCTCTTATGCTGATTTGAAAGATTACATCATAGGAGTAATAGCAGGATTCGCTTATGGTGAGGCTTTTGACAAAGCCGACTATCTGAAAAAGGATGTTGCCCAGAATTCACGGATGCTTATTACAAAGCTCCTGAATGACAGACATGATCTGGCTGCTGAAAATCAGGCGGTCATAAGTGGGTATGCTGAAAAGATGGGGGTAAGAGATAAAATCAAGTTTCTTGAACCTCCGATTCATACTCAAAAACTATACGTAGGCTTTTCCAAAATAAAGAAACTTGAAAAGCTGTGTGATGATTTCTCAAAAGCTCTTCTTGAGTTCAAGAGTTCTGGAGAATATGGAAAAATATTGAAAAAATATGGAGTCAATCCGTTGGAAATGATCGATAAAAAAGATCAATAGGATAACTATTAATACAATTTAAGAGACAAACTTTCAATTTTTAAAAAAACAGCAAAATAGGAGAAAACAAAACAATGGCTTGTGCCACAAAAGAGATTGAACAGCTATGTATTCACACAATAAGAACACTTTCAATAGATGCCATTCAAAAGGCAAATTCAGGACATCCTGGTGCACCGATGGGTCTTGCACCAACAGCATTTGTCCTCTGGAATCGTTACATGAAGCACAACCCTGCCAACCCTGCATGGGTTGACCGGGACAGATTTATCCTTTCTGGCGGACACGCATCAATGCTGCTTTACAGTATGCTCTATCTTGATGGGTATGGTCTGACTCTTGATGATCTTAAAAATTTCAGACAGTGGGGAAGCCGTACTCCGGGACACCCTGAATTTGGACACACACCAGGCGTTGAGACCACAACAGGTCCTCTTGGGCAGGGGATAGCCAATGCTGTGGGAATGGCTATGGCGGAGCGTCACATGGCTGCCCGTTTCAATATTGAAACTGATGCTCTTCTCGCAAAACCTCTTGTTGACCACTTCACTTATGTAATGTGTGGAGATGGAGATCTTATGGAGGGTGTTGCATCTGAATCAATCTCCCTTGCAGGACATCTTGGTCTTGGCAAACTTATCTGTCTTTACGATGATAACTCGATAACTATTGAAGGGGGTACCTCAATTGCATTTACAGAGGATGTAAAGGCAAGGTTTGAGGCAATGAACTGGCACGTTATATCAGTTTTTGATGGCAATGATACCTGTGCAATTGGTGAGGCAATTGAGGCTGCACAGAAAGAGACCAATAAACCAACCCTTATAAAAATCAAAACCAGGATTGCCTACGGCAGCCCCAACAAACAGGGAACTTCCGGAGCACATGGCTCTCCTCTTGGGGCAGATGAAATCAAATTGGTAAAAGAGTTTTACGGAGTGCCTGTTGACAAGGATTTTTATGTGCCGGATGAGGTTCTGACTGAATGCCGCAAGGCTGTTGAACGTGGAGAGGCTCATGAGCGTTCATGGCAGGATATTTTTGATGATTACAAGATAGAATTCCCTGAAAAAACGTCAGCATTTGTTGATGCTGTAAGCGGCTATCTCACCCAGGGGTGGGACAGTGAAATTCCTCTATTTAGCCCAAAGGATAAAGCGATTGCAACCCGTGCAGCCTCAGGGAAAGTTCTCAATGCCATTGCAAAAAATCTGCCGGTTCTCATGGGTGGATCGGCAGATCTTGCACCATCCAACAACACATACCTTGCAGGATTGAATGATTTTCAGAAAGATGCCTATGCTGGCAGGAATATCCGTTTTGGCGTCAGGGAACATGCAATGGGTGCAATTATGTCAGGTATGTATCTTCATGGCGGTATCCGTCCCTATGGAGGAACATTTTTAGTGTTTGCCGACTATATACGACCTGCTGTCAGGGTTGCATCCCTGATGAAATTACCGGTAATCTATGTTTTTACCCATGACAGTGTGGCTGTTGGAGAGGATGGACCAACTCATCAACCGATTGAACATGTAGCATCTTTAAGGGCAATTCCAGGTCTTAATGTAATCCGCCCCGCAGATGCCAATGAGACCGCAGATGCATGGAGAGTTGCACTGACAACCATGGATGCTCCGACTGCACTGATCCTGAGTCGCCAGAACCTTCCGGTTTTAGATAAGGATTGGACAGGACGAGATGGCTCTTTACGTTACGGTGGCTACATATTAAAAGATGTGGATAAGAGCAAAGATATTGATATAATCTTGATTGCCTCAGGCTCTGAAGTCCATCTGTGTGTAAATGCAGCTATTGAGCTTGAGAAAGAGGGCATTCATGCAAGGGTCGTAAGTATGCCAAGCTGGGAGCTGTTTGAAAAGGCACCGGCACCATATCGGGAGAGAATTTTGCCTCATGATATAAAGGCAAGGATTGCTGTTGAAGCAGGTATCACCATGGGCTGGGAGCGGTATGTCGGAGATAGTGGACAGGTGATTGGCATTAACCGTTTTGGTGCATCTGCACCTGGCGAAAAGGTGCTTGAGGAGTATGGCATCAGCACATCAAATATTGTCCACCTGTGCCAGTGCTTTCTTTCTTGAATCATAACTGAAGCTTCAGGGGTTAAACTATAATTGTTTATTCTGGATTGGCATCATTTAGAAAACAAGTGTAAACAACCGTTAATTATGTCCGTGTATGGGAGCAAAATTCGTAACGAAGTTCTTGACAAGATATTACCTTTGCTCTGACATGTTCTGGTCGATGAAGCTATCAGTTACCAAAGGGATATCAAGCTAAAACATCCGTAATAAAAAAGAAATTGATCATCGTTCAGCTTTCTGTTTGAGATGCTTGTTTGCCTCCATATCAAACCAGAAGGCAAAAAGGGTAAACTGGGTGGCACTCATAAAAGAGAACATGGCAGCCAAAACATTGATTGATGGAATATGTCCTTCTAAATACCAGACTATAAATACCCTCCAAAATAGGAATAACGTAGCACATCCAAAGAAAAAGCCTATTGAGTAGAAGAATACCAGAGGATGAAAATCGCGTATTATATATTTTTCCTTCATTCTCCAGAAAAAGAGCTTGAGCAGTAGATAGCTGATAGTAAAGATAACCTTGTGAATTTTAATGCCAGATTTTTCCCCAACATTATAAACAGGCTCTACCGGCACATCCACAACCCTGAAGTTTTCAACATTAAGGCGAACAAGAATATCATTGGGCTGCCCGTACCGTTTGTACATCTTGTCCCAGTCAATTGCATGCAAAGCCCTTTTATTGATTACAGTGTATCCAGACTGGGAGTCTGCAATGTGCCAGTAGCCTGATGCAATTTTGGTAAGAAGAGAGAGTAATCCATTCCCAAAATATCTTGTTTTAGGGATCTTTTTAAATGCCTTGCCTGTAAAGAGTCTGTTTCCTTTTGAGTAGTCAGCTCTGTCTTCAGCCACAGGGTCTAAAAGTGCTGGAAGATCTCCAGGGTGCATCTGTCCGTCACCATCCATCCGGACAGCAAGATCATACCCATTATCCCTCACCCATTTATAACCTGCAGCAAGTGCTCCTCCGCACCCTTGATTGAACATGAGTGATATAAGTTCCACTTTAGGGTGTGTCTTTTGACACTCTTTTATAACCTTTATGGTATTGTCACTGCTTTTATCATCAACAGCAACTATTTTATCCACATATTCAGGCATTGTTTTGATGACATCTGCTATCTGGCTCTCTTCGTTGTGACAGGGAACAACCACGCAGACACTCTTCTCCTTATACATTAAAGTCCCCTCTATTTTTGATGAAATATCAATTTCAGATTGACATTGCTTTTACCCATTTTCTTTTATATCTTTGAATGAAGTTGATCAACACATTAAAAGTTTTTTTGAAATCAAATGGAAACCTTTACAATTACAATGGGGAGACTATGCAAAAATTCCCTCTTGGCAGCGTCATTTACTCATTTTTGGCAAGTTTAGGTCTTACCTTAATTGCAGAAGATATTACAAATAAAAAAATTTAGACGATACTATGGATTTGGTAAATTTTGAGGATTTGAATCATAATGAATGATAACAATTTGATTATTGAGCCAGGGCTTACAGAAAAAAACTACTGGAAAGACCTTTGGAGATATAGAGAGCTTTTTATAATTTTAGCGTGGCGTGATATTTCTGTTC
>CAXNND010000155.1:0-5256 GCA_964203105.1 Desulfamplus sp. | reverse complement strand
TGAAAATCACCAGCTACTGATGTTGCATCGCCTGAAAAGGCAGAATCAACTATGCCGAAAAAATGTGGGTACATCTTGATACAGTCATCAAGAATTTTTTCAAACGGAAGATCAGCAAAATGGCCATGCTCTGCAATATACTCCATGTGCCGGTTACCCTGGATATCAAACTGATGGAAAAGTGAATCGTTAACACCATCAAATTCTAAGGGCTTTACATTAAAATGGATGCATAAAGTCAGATTAAATGCAGGTGTGGCTTTAACCCATTTACTGTTTAACAGCAACTCAACATATCCATGATACATGAAAACATCTGTTTTCATAAGCTCTCTTAACCGGCTTGTTGAGAGATGATTTTTAACATCAGCAAATCCAAGCCGTGCCGGTATCCTCTGATAGCGTGCTACAGCAGCAAGAAGCACCGCTTTGGCAACACAGTATCCTGACATTTTTCTTAATACTGAACTTGCCCTGAAATTCTCCTTGTCATTTTTAAAATCATAGGGATCATACCTTATCTCGTCTCTTACAGCATAGTATAGTTTTTTTGCCTTCTCGATATCCTTGTCATTTTTATTACATCTTGTTTCGGAAAACCGAACCACCTCCTGGTTATCGTAATCCATGAAGTATGTTGGTTGAAGGTATATATCCATATCTTCTCTAACCTTATGATTTTCTTGTTCTTTACTCCTATAAATAGTATTCATCTTCATATCTCCAAAATCAGTATTTTAAAGTCAAATTTTAATGGGTTGTGCGGTTCAAAATTGATAGACATGCAACCTCTTCAAACTCGTTTATCTGAAAAAAACCGGTTTTCTTCTTTCTGCAAAAGCTGTAATCGCCTCACTAAGATCTTTGGAGGGAATTATATTGCTGCTGATTGAGGCAACATATTTGAGACCATCTTCAACAGATTTACCTATACCATAGTTGAGCACATCCTTGGATGCCTGCACCGCCAAAGGGGAAGTATCTGCAATTTGCAATGCCAGTGCCTCTGCCTGTTCCATAAGAATATCCTTAGTATCATAAACGTCATTGACCAACAGAATCTCCTTTGCTCGCTGTGCTGTAATATTACGGGCGGTATAGGCAAGTTCACGGGCATGTCCCTGCCCAACAATAATAGGAATTCGCTGCAAAACACCAACATCTGCAACAAAACCGAGAGCCGCCTCCTTTAAAGAGAAGATCGCATCTTTTGAACATACCCGGATATCGCAGGCAGTTGCCATGTCAAGTCCAGCTCCTATACAATAGCCATGAATTGCGGCAATGACAGGTTTACAACACCATTCAATACATGAAATGGCATCCTGAAGATTGGAAATTTTAGAGAGAAGTTTCCATTTAACTCCACCTTGCTGGCTCGGTTCCATAATCTCTGGCAGCTCCGTAATCATCTCCATCAGATCAATACCTGTACAAAAGCAGTCCCCTTTTCCGGCTACAATAACAGCTCTTATATCAGGGTCTTTGTCAAGTTCTTCAAATATGGGTATAGACTCTCTCCATGCAGGTGGATTCATTGCATTTTTTTTGTAAGGACGGTTGAGATAAACCCATGCAACAGGAGGCTTTTTTTCGACAAGATAAAACTGGTGATCATTCATTCTTCAACTCCTTTTAAATAAAATTCGGAAGGTGATTTGTCATTTAGAGAGGTACAACGCTAATATTTAAACATCATAAATTGACAATAAATAGGTAGTTGTTATACCATCAGGGACAATTTTTAAAAACAATTATTGCCATAATCTTAAAAACAGAGAAATAGAAAAACTTAAAAACAGAGTAAATTTAAGGGGATAGAAATGGAGACGCAAAGCAGGGGAAATAGAGATGCATATTCAGAAGCTCATGGAAAGGAGCTTCTCAGACTGGCTCGAAGTGTAATTGCTTCAAAACTTGGCATAGAGAGCAACTTACCTCAACCATCTGTAATAATGGCGGAATTGAAAGAGAAGATATTTGATCTAAATATGGGAACTTTTGTTACAATACATATAAACAAAAAATTGAGGGGATGTATCGGAACGCTTGAGTCAACGGAAAGTGTCAAAGAGGGGGTGTTGCATAATGCTATTGGTGCAGCATTTCAGGATCCAAGATTTCCACCTCTTACACCAGAAGAGTTCAATAATATTCATCTTGAGATCAGTATTCTTTCTAAGCCTGTAACTCTTGACTATTCAGATTCTGATGATCTCCTGTCAAAACTTAAACCAGGAATTCATGGTGTGATTATCAAAAAAAGTGGGGCACGAGCTACTTTTCTTCCACAGGTATGGGGGCAGTTACCTGATAAATCGATCTTTCTATCCAACCTTTGCCGTAAAGCAGGACTCTATGACCATGAGTGGAAAGTGGGTAGTATAGAGGTTATGACCTATAATGTACAATATTTTGAAGAGTAGAACTTGATGTTAATTGCTCATATTGTCAATATCTATATCAAATTAAATTATTAGCCTTAATAGACATTATTGCAATAGAGTATCATCCTGAGCGACTCGCCGAATCAGCTCCTTGTAATCCAATGCACCGTTACAGCCAGGAGCATATTCAAAAATTGTCTTTCCATAGGATGGGGCTTCGCTGAAGTGTTCATTATAACGTATGGGTTTGCATATAAATTCACTGTAAAGCTGCTTAAGCTTCTTGAATATCTCCTGAGGATGTTTCACACGCGTATCCATAAATGTCGGAACAATATACTTTAGTGCAACATCTTTTCGATATTTATGTATCGAACTCAAACTCTTCATAAATTCAGAAAGTCCCTGATAAGGCATAGCTTCTAAAGCGACTGGCACAAGAACTTCTGTGACATAAAACATAACATTTATAGTAAGAGAATCCCAGCCAGGAGATGTGTCAATAATCACAAAATCGTACTGCTCATCAACTCCGGTGAGTGCTTCAGATAGTGTCCACTCTTGACCGATGCTTTTTTTGTCGATAATGCGTTTAACGCCGGCAAGAGACCTACCACCTGCCAAAAGCCACAGATTTTTACGAGCCTCCATGGTTGCCTCTTTTAATGATAATTCACCTGTCAGCAGCTCTGTCAGACCCGCATTTGGCTTTTTACCAAGATTGTATGCAGACTGCCCTTGAGTGTCAGTATCAACAAGAAGTACCTTGAAACCGGCAAGGGCAAGACCAGCACTCAAATTTACTGATGTAGTGGTTTTACCAACCCCTCCTTTACTCAAAGAGACCGATATTCTGCGTGTAAGGGCTGTTTTTTTCTCCGAAAATTGATCCGATTTTACGACAACTGAGTGTAGTTGTGATGAATCAGGAGCAGGTATGGACTTTTGTAAGGAGGCTTCATTGGAAGATATATCCTCAGAAGATTGGGGCAGAGAAGAACCTACGACTGCTCCCTGTGAAGCTATGGCTAAAGATTCAGGCTGGATAAGCTGAGTCATAATAATGGGGAAACTGTGTCCGCATGCTTTACAGCGGGCGACAACTTTTTTACCCGCAGGAATTTTGTCAAGATTTACTTGGTGTTGTTTTGCACACTTAGGGCAGACAATGACAGTCACTTGTCCTCCTTTTTCCATTTTTTGAAAAATTGCATCAATGTCCGAGTTAGTTTGCTCATATTATTATATTAGGGTATTTGGTTAGTATTGTTTTATTTTTCATTTACCTGCATCATAAATACCGTTATCCATATCCTCAAAACTTTCAGCAAGCAGATGTTTTTTTAAATCTTCACATATTTCCCCAATCCGTCTGTTTCCATTTAAGGCTATTTTATCATCCATGTTAAGCCATCTTATACCAAAAACAGGTAGTGTATCTTTTTCAGAGTTAATACGAACAATTTGACATTCAACCTTATCAAATTTATCGCTTCCAAGAATCAATTCACAATCAGAGAGCAATTGTTCCTTAAAAAAAGAGTGATCTTCAACCATTAATACACCAGCTCCTTTTGAATTAATATTTTCAAGAGGAAAAGATATCCCATCTATTACAATTGAGAAGCCTTCCTTCTGGCGTATAGGAATACGAAAAGATTTACGAACTGTCACAGAATCTGAAGAATCATCATCCAAATCCAAAATCTCAACTGATTCATATTCTTCTTCATTTTGGCGTACAGGAATTCCGAAAGATTTACGAACTGTCACAAAATATGAAGAGTCATCATCCAAATCCAAAATCTCAACTGATTCATATTCTTCTTCATTTAACTGTTCATTCATATGATTGAACCTTTACATATATTATTTTTTATAAAAATAATATATCAATATAGAAATTTACAGGCAAGAAAAATAATAAAATCTTCATATTTTTATTGTGTTTACAATCATTTTTAAAAAACATTCATAGACTCAATCATATATTCTGCTATCTATAATGACCATGCCTTGCAGGCACAATAAACATGCAACTGTAGAGTCCAAATCCGCGAGTCTCTACAGTTGCATAAAAATTAAATAAGTTGACTGTAAAAATCATTACCCTTGTCATCAACAATTATAAATGCAGGGAAATCCTCGACAGTGATCATAAAAACAGCTTCCATTCCCAATTCTTCGTATTCTACAAGCTCAACTTTTTTGATGAAATCCTTGCCCAAACGTGCAGCAGGTCCACCCGGAGAACCAAGATAGAATCCACCAAACTCCTTGCAGGAATCTGTAACCTGTTTTGAACGGTTACCCTTTGCAAGCATAATCATTGAAGCACCCTCTTTCTGGAATAGAGGTACATAAGTATCCATTCTTCCCGCAGTTGTAGGACCAAACGAGCCAGATGCCTGACCTTCCGGTGTCTTGGCGGGACCTGCATAGTAGATAATATGGTTCTTGATGTAGTCAGGCAGACCCTCGCCTCTGTCAAATCTTTCCTTGAATTTGGCATGGGCTATATCTCTTGCCACAATGATTTTGCCAGATAGAACAAGCCTTGTTGAGACTGGATATTTGCTTAATTGGGCAAGTATATCTTTCATTGGACGGTTAAGATCAACTCTCACAGCCTCTGACATTGCTGGTTCTTTTACCGGAAGATATTTTGCAGGATTCTCCTCAAGCTGCTCCAAGAAAAGTCCATCTTTGGTAATTTTCCCCTTTATCTGGCGATCTGCACTGCAACTTACTCCAATACCAACCGGGCATGAAGCACCGTGTCTTGGCATTCTGATAACTCTGACATCAAGTGCAAAATGTTTGCCTCCAAACTGTGCACCAAGTCCAAGTTTTTCAGCACGAGCCATAA
>CAXNND010000154.1:0-5283 GCA_964203105.1 Desulfamplus sp. | reverse complement strand
GGCAAGCTGATGCTCAAGTTGTCTTATTTCCGGACCCATTATGTAATTGCCATGTTTAAGGACATTATGGATACTTTTTTCAATTTTGGGAAGAATAGCTTGCTGCTGTGCCGCCAGATCAATGAACGGCATCTCGGCTCTACTGCTATCACCAGGCTGACTCTTACCCAAGTGTGCTTCAACAACTTGATTGTCCCCTAACTTATCTGATACCAATTGAGCCTGAATCTCTACTTTGCAGATACCATTTTCAAGTCTGTAGATATCACCTGTATGTGGGCATACTGCCACTCCATCTCCTTGAAGTGGTAACTCTATCTGCTCCCCAAACCTGCTCATCCAACCAATCTGTTTGGCAGGCACACCAACCATGAGGGCAAAGTCCCCAACATCCCGATTGACCAGAGCACCAGCACCTATAAAAGCATACTCCCCGATTGTAACTCCGCAGACAACGGTGCAGTTGGCTCCCAACGTAGCTCCTCGATTCACTATAGTGTTGCGGTAGTGATCCTTGCGGGAAATTGCTGAACGGGGGTTATAAACATTGGTAAAGACCATGCTTGGTCCACAAAAGACATCATCTTTTAAGGTGACATTATCGTATATTGAGACGTTATTCTGTATTTTTACATTATTGCCTATATCTACCTTGTTACCGACAAAGACATTCTGACCAAGAGAGCAGTTCATACCAACAGATGCACCTGAACAGATATGCACCCAGTGCCAGATACGACTTCCCTTTCCAACCCTTGCACCCGGGTCAATGATGGCTGTGGAATCTGCATGATAGTCCATTTTAATACTCCAGAGGAAGAGATACGGTTTTACCATCTCTGGCAGACAGATATGCAGCAATCAGAACTTCAAGGCTCTTTAACCCCTCTCTGCCGTCAGTTTCAGGTTCAGCATCACCTCGCAGCACATCAATTACATTTTTATAATACAGAGGGTGACCAAATCCGTAAACAGAGGCTGTCTGATAGTTAGCCTCTTTTACCTGGGCATCATAATCCCTCTGCTCTTCAAATTCCCATGTCTGAATATCATTCACAGCCACACCACCTATACGAACAGTACCTTTTTCCCCAAGAATAGTTATTGAACCCTCGTAGTTTTTAGGATATGCCATCATTGTTACAGCCATGGAGCCAAGGGCACCGTTTCTCCAGCGGACATTTAAGACACCAGTATCCTCAACCTCAATATCTCTTGCAAGTGTTGCTGTCATTGCCTGTACATCGGCAATCGGACCGATAAGCCACTCTAACAGATCAACATAGTGAGAAGATTGATTCATCAACGCCCCTCCATCCAGCTCCCACGTCCCACGCCATGCACCCTGGTCGTAGTATGACTGTGGGCGTGTCCAGAACACGTTCAGATGTACCATGTATATGCGTCCAAATCGCTTCTCATTAAGAGCACGTTTAAGAAGCTGCAACGTAGCATTGTGCCGGTTCTGCTTGACCACAAAAAGTCTAACTCTGGCTTCATCACAGGACTTGACCATTGCCATGGCATCTTTCCAGCGGGTAGCCATCGGTTTTTCTGTCATAATATGTTTGCCAGCCCTGGCTGCTCCAATTGTCTGGGCAGGATGCATACCGCTGGGTGTACAGAGGATAATCAGATCAGCATCAGATTGTGCTAAAAGATCATCATAGCTGTTAAAAGCGGCAACTTTATATCTCTGTTCCATCTCGGCAAGGACAATCCTGTCAGTTTCACATATCGCAACAAGTTCCATATTATCAGCATGTCGTTCAATTGACCCAAAGTGGTTTTTTGAAATACGACCGCAACCTATAAGGGCAGCCTTTATTTTTCTGCCTGTGATTTTTTTAAACATTGTTTATCCTTTTGGGTCTTACCCGTATTGAGGCATACAATTTAACTGTTGTATGATGAGACAATAATTTCATCAAGGCTGCGTTTAGGGACATGATGTACCCCATTGCTGTCACGCCAATAACGGATATTGCCATCTGCAGGAACAGGCTCCAGCACCACCTCTTCAACAGGTTTTCCAAGGGCGATAACCAGAAGAACCTCATGGGTTGGTTCAATGCTAAGGCATGACCTTATGTTTCTCTGGTGGATCGATGCGATCATACAGCCACCAAGTCCAATCTCCCGTGCCCCGAGCAAAATCGACTGTGCTGCAATTCCATGATCGCAACGGAAGTTGTCAGTAATGGATTTATCACCCATTATCACAATGTATGCGGTCGGTTTTTCTCCATCTTCAGGTCCATTCCAGTCCTTTAGATAAGCTGCCCATGCAAGGCAGGAAAATATCCGTTCGTTAATTACAGGTTCAACAGAGAGGATGTACTTGAGTGGCTGTAAATTTGCCGCAGAACCCGAACATCTTGCAAGATCAACCAGAGACCTTAATGTGTCCATCTCAATCTTCAAAGATTGATCGAAACGTCTGAAACTTCTGTTTTGCCTTATCAGATCAGATAGTGACATGGCATGTAGCTCCTTTGTTTTAAAGTATATTTGAACAGGTTGATTTACATTCAACCTGTTCAAATCTTGGCATGTTGATATCTATCCATTCGAGTATCTTGTCAAGCTCACGGACAATCTCCTGAAATGCCCTGCCTCTGTGGCTGACACGGCTCTTTTCATCCATTGAGAGTTCTGCAAAGGTCTTTCCAAGCTCAGGATAGAAAAAGATGGGATCATATCCAAATCCGTTTTCACCTTTTGGCTTGTCAACAATAACCCCTTCACATCTGCCTTCGTATGTCAATGCAGCACCGGTTGGTACTGCAATGGAGATGACACACTCAAAGGCTGCTTTACGGCTATTTCTATCATCTCTCTTTTGAGTTGCATCCATCCCTGATGTCCCCTCAATCTCCTTCAACTCCTCTATCAGTTTTATCACATTCATTTCATCTGTGGCATTTTCGCCGGCATATCGTGCAGATATCACCCCTGGTCTGCCGTCAAGAGCCTCAACCACAAGACCTGAATCGTCGGCTATTGTCGGGTAACCAAGAATTCTTGCTGTAAATGATGCTTTTTTATAGGCATTTTCATCAAAGGTGTTCCCATCCTCTTCAACTTCAGGGATGGGTCCAAAATCATCAAGATTTAGGATTTTGACAGGAAAAGACTTTAACATCTCTCTTATCTCTTTTGTTTTTCCTCGATTTCTTGTTGCAAGCACTAAAACATTTTTCATTTTTTTCTCCATTCAAAAACAGGTTTTAATTTCTACAGGGTGTCAACCGGACAATAGAGGTTGTCTGATTTTTTTATTGTTTTATATATGTTTATTTTTTTGATATACATTCAAAAGCTACTATTCAACAGTTTGCTACTGTCAATGTTTTTTATCAGAAAAAAGTAAAATTATAAAAGGATTATTGCCATTATGGATGATAAATTAAAAAAAGGCTGCTGCCTCTCGTGCGGCAGCCAACTTATGCTTAAGAGAACCTGAAGGAGTGTCTATTTGGTTTGCAGGTCATGCAGAGAACGATATCCCGAGGATAAATATAAAGATTTGATGGACGATTATATGGAAGAGATGTTGTCAAATGTTCCGTGTAACAGATTGTAACCATCCTTACTATTCCGTTAAAAAGAGTCAAGCTCAAAAAATGGAGATGTTTTATGAAAAAAAAATTAACTCTATCTGCCTGTATGATGGTCAAGAATGAAGAGGAGATGCTGCCAAGATGCCTTAACAGCATCAAGCATATTGTTGATGAGATCATAGTTGTCGATACAGGATCCACAGACGGTACTGTTGCAATTGCCCAATCTTTTGGTGCAAAGATATACCATCATCCGTGGGAGCAGGATTTCAGCAAACATCGCAACCAGTCAATAGGTTATGCAACAGGAGACTGGTTAATCATTATTGATGCAGATGAAGAGCTTGATGCTTATAACCTAAAAAAAGAGGATTTGAAAAAAAGACTTAATAAAGCCCCCAAAGAACTTCACTGCTTTCTAATTAAACTTGTAGATAAAGACATAAAAGGCAATATAGCTGCTACTGCCAAAAGTGCCAGAATATTCAGAAACAGGGTTGGGGTCGAATACAGAGGAATTGTTCACAACACAGCGTATTATTCAGGCAAGGTTATGGATATTGATCTTCAGATGTTTCATTACGGTTATGCCCTGACTGAAGCTCAGATGAATGCAAAATATAGACGCACATCTTCTCTTTTGCTCAGGAGAGTTGAAAACGATCCCAAGGATTATGCAGCATATTACTATCTGTGTCAGGTTTATATGGAGATGAAGGAGTATCAGCAGGCACTATCTTACGCTAAAAGATGTCTTGATATCCTTCCAACAGAGGATGAGAGCGGAATGGATGTCTCTTTTTATTACTCTCTCTACCATAATATTACCAATTTATATATTTCAATGACTCAATACAATATGGCTGAAGATAGTGCACGAAAAGGACTTACCCTTATTCCCGATGAAATTGACCTGTATTATGATCTTGCCTACATTGGTCATTTAACTAATAATACCAAATTAACCATTGAAGGTGGAGAAAAGTATTTAGGAGTTCTTGATGAATTCAGGAGTTCTCCTTTACGTGGAGGCACCAGGTTTGTCTTTTCAACATCAAGGGAAGTTCAGCTTACTGTAGAGTATTGGCTGATGAGTGCATATATATCAATCCAGCTATTCAATGATGCGTTCAAAATATGGCAACAGAACAGGGAATTTATGAGCGGTAAATTATCTGCTCAACCAGAGATTCTTTCCATTTTTGAAATTGCCTCAACCCTCCACCAAAGAGTTGAACAGAATCCTGAGGATTATCCTGCATATTTCTATCTCAGCCAAATCTATATGAGAATGAAAGATGAGGATAGAGGTATTGACTACGCCCAAAAATGTTTGAATTTACTACGAAATACTAATACAGCAGAAACAGTCGAACAAGAACATGGCAAAACGAACGCAAGTAAAGCAGATACTGATATAAGTTTTTATTATTCAATATATCACATACTTGCATTAGCTCTTATCAATCAAAACGATTATGCAAACGCTCTTGATATAGTCAGAGAGGGGCTTGAGCAGCTTCCCGATGAAATTGATCTGCTTTATGATCTTGCCTGTACAGGATATTTTCTCAACGATCCCGCTCTGATAATTGAAGGAGGGGAATCCTATCTCCAACTGGTTGATAATATTCAAAATAAAGATGACAATCCTGAACAGACCGCAAAAGATAATCCTGAACAGACTATAAAAACTAATCCTGGACTGGCTGTAAAAGAT
>CAXNND010000153.1:0-5306 GCA_964203105.1 Desulfamplus sp. | reverse complement strand
CAAGATTGTCCAGGCTGAATGGTTCGCAGTCATCAAGAGTCTCTCCTTGATCTCCGAGGTAAATTCCCAAGGTATTTTCAAGAAAATATTTCTGTGGAGCACTGAAAAAATTGATCAGGTTATTCAGTGAAATCAAATTATTAGAGGTTGGTTCACAGATATTCACTCTCTATTTTCTCCTTGAAAACAATATACATTATAACCGTTTTAACTTTGATGGATTTGTTTATGTATAAATTATATATCGCATTATAGTTTATAAATTGTCAGCTTGTCCAGTTTTCTGGTGATATTGTCATCCCAACTATAAGAACTTGAATGTTTAGGCATAGAGATGTTGATAATACTTAAATCTTTAATCACGCGGGTCTATTTCACCTGAAATGTTGATTTTAACAATACTATCGGGTAGAAACTCTAACATACTTTTAAATTCTCGTTCTTGCTGTTCTTGTTTTTTGTTGTTCATAATTTTCAGTCAAACAATAGTTGCAGCAATGCCAACCATATTTTCAATATTTCAATCGTTCAAAAAGATAACAGGGACAGATGACCACAATCAAGGGTAATCTACATCGTATAACCTACAAAAACGAAGATAACCACTACACCATTGCCCGCCTTAAAATCCATGATATCAAAGAGCCTGTAACCATTGTCGGGCATCTTGCAGGGGTGGCAGAGGGTGAGATGCTCTCTATCAATGGCAGATGGGTCTCCCATGCAAAATATGGGGAGCAGTTCAAGGTGGAGAGCTTTGAGGTTACACTGCCTTCAACCTTAGCAGATATCAGAAAATATTTGGGTTCCGGTATGATTAAGGGTATCGGTGAATCCATGGCAAAGAGGATTGTGGATCACTTTAAAGAGCAATCTCTTGATATAATTGAAAATGAGCCTCACCGTCTCTGTGAAATACCCGGAATTGGCAAAGCCAAAATGACAACAATCTCCCGTGCATGGGATCAGCACCACGCCGTCAGAAAGGTGATGCAGTTTCTCCAGCAGCATGGGATCGGGATAGCCCACGCATCTTCAATTATCAATTTTTATGGAAGGGACGCTCTCAAAATCCTTAAGGATAAGCCATATCAGGTATCAAGAGATATCCCTGAAGCTGGTTTTGAGGTTGCTGATGCCATTGCACTTAAAACAGGCACAGACCCTATGGATCCAGAGAGAATCAAGGCATCAATAGTCTATCTTCTGCTTAAAAATGAGTCTGATGGCAATGTTTGCAGTGAGCAGACAGATCTGGTAGAGAGGTGTATTCGCTTGACAGGGGCAGAAGCACAAATAGTTGCTCTTGCACTGGCAAAACTCAATGCTGACAAGGAGATTGTGGTTGAAAAGAGTTGGCAAAACAGCAATATCGCTGCTGTTTATACCCGTAAAATGCACAAGGCAGAGACAGGCATTGCCAAAAAGATAAAGGCAATGTTGTCAATCGCAGTTCCAGATTATGCTCTGGATGAAGGTGTAATTACAATGGAGGTTTTCAAACGCCTTGCCCTGAAATTGTCTGAGGAGCAGATCGATATAGTCAGGCAGCTTCTCTCCCACAGGGTGACTGTTATCACAGGTGGACCTGGAACAGGCAAAACAACACTGATACGGGCTGTCTGTGCTGTGTTTGCTAAACTGCACCAGAGAGTTACGCTTGGAACACCGACCGGAAGGGCAGCCCGAAGACTTTCCCAGGTTACGGACAAAAAAGCATCTACCCTTCATAGAATGCTCCTTTATGACCCTGATTCCGATTCATTTGGCAGAAATCAAGATAACCCTTTGGATGCTGATGTGGTTATAGTTGATGAGGCTTCAATGGTTGATACCCTGCTTATGTACAACCTTATTCTTGCTGTGCCGATAAATGGGGTCATGATCCTTGTAGGGGATATTTTTCAGTTGCCCTCGGTCGGACCTGGAAATGTTCTCTCTGATATTATAGGCTCTGGTGCTGTAAAGACCTTTTATCTGACAAAAATATTCAGGCAGGCAGAGTCAAGCCCGATTATTGTCAATGCTCATTGTATAAGAAATGGCCAGATGCCATCCTTAGAGAAAAAGAGTAAAGGGGAAGGTTTATCAGAGTTCTATTTCATAGAGAACAACGAACCTGAAAGGGTGGTCAAAACAATCACGGAGCTTTGCAGTTCCAGGATAAAAAATGCCTTCTCACATATTGATGAAATTCAGGTATTAACGCCCATGCACAAGGGTGAGGCAGGGACAATCAATCTGAACCAGAAGTTACAGCAGGCATTACATAGAGATAAATCCAACAATGGTAATGGTTCACCAGACATCTCATCTGGAATAGAAAGCATGGGTATTGTGTTCAGAACCGGCGACAAGGTCATTCACCTTAAAAACAACTACGATAAGGATGTGTTTAACGGAGATATCGGGATTGTGGATGAGGTTATAAAATCGGAAAACAGGCTTGTGGTTGACTATGATGGACGGCTTGTTGATTACGATATCATGGAACTTGAAGAGCTTACTCTTGCCTATGCTATTTCTGTTCACAAGTCTCAAGGGTCAGAGTATCAATCTGTAGTAATAGCATTGACTACCATGCACTATCCGCTTCTACAGAGAAACCTTCTTTATACAGCCATAACCCGAGGCAAGGAGCTTGTGATAATTGTTGGTTCACGACGGGCATTTGAGATTGCCCTCAACAACAACCGAACCGATATGCGTCTGTCCGGTCTGCGTGATAAAATTCAGAACGGCTGACAGACTGCTTAAAAGGCGGAAAAATCTAAAGCAACATTAGCTACGGAGAAAATGTAATGAAAATACTGATGATAGCGTCAGAGATGGATGGAGTTGTCAAAACCGGCGGGCTTGCAGATTTTGCAGCAGCACTGCCCAAGGCTCTATTAAAACAGGGGCACGATGTAAGAGTAATAATGCCCAAATATAAAAACAGTATATTTCCAGCTACTTCCAAATCAGGGTTTGATCCAAAATCTTTAAGGTCAAACTCTCTCTATTTTAACCTTAACCACTCTGACCATTATGGCTGCCTTGTTCACCATGCCAATCTTTTGGTTTCGGAAAACTCTGCCTCAGATATAAAAAACGTTCCGGTAAAACAGATCTCCATTCCCGTAAGGCTTGTGGAGTACCACAATTTTTTTAGCCGTGAAGGCATCTATGATGACGGAGTCCACCCCTATCAAGATAATGCACTTCGTTACGCCTTTTTGTGCAAGGCTGCACTGGAGCAGTGTTTACATGAGAGGTGGATACCGGATATTATCCATTGCAACGACTGGCAGACAGCACTGTTACCCTACTATCTCAAAGAGCACTATCTCTACTATCCAGAATATGGGCATCAAGCAGATGATGTTCCACGATTCAGAAATACCAGAACCATTCTGACCATACACAATGGAGATTATCAGGGGAGGACAGAGAAGAGATGGCTTGATGCACTTGGTATCATGCCCGAGCGGTTTACAAGCGAGCTGATGGAGGAGTATGGGATGTTAAATCTGCTCAAATGCGGCATAATGTATGCTGATGCTGTGAATGCTGTAAGCCCTGGATACTGTCAGGAGCTACTTTTGCCCGAGTCCTCACACCAGAATCTGTCGATTTATCTGAATAAACGGGGAGATAGCTTTACAGGTATTCTCAATGGTTGCGACTATACATCGTGGAATCCCGAGGCAGACCCGTTTCTTCCACACCATTTTTCTGCTCAGGATATGGCTGGAAAAGCTCTTTGCAAGGCTGCCCTTCAATCAAGAATGAGACTTCCATCCAGTATAGATACAAATAATAAAAAAGAACTTCTTTTTGATCAAGACGTACCGTTATTTGGACTTATCAGCAGATTGACAGCTCAAAAAGGTTTTGACTATCTGATTCCAGCCCTTGAAAGGTTACTTTATGAAAATGCTCCTGTTCAGATTGCAATGCTTGGCTCTGGTGAGCCTGATTATGGTTCAAGGCTTCACCACCTTGAACAGCGTTATCCCCATAAAATGAGCTTTGTTAATGGATACGACAATGGTCTGTCCCATCTGATTGAGGCGGGTTCCGACTTTTTTATGATGCCGTCGCTGTTTGAACCTTGCGGATTGAATCAGCTTTACAGCCTTGCATATGGCACAATTCCGATTGTAAGAGAGACTGGTGGATTAAAAGATACTGTTACAGGGCTTGCCAAAAACCATGCGAACGCCCATCTTGCAACAGGGATAGGTTTTGGTTATCCAGACAGCCACAACTGTTACGAGGCAATAAAACAGGCGATATCCCTGTATATTGATAATAAACCTCTCTATCTTGAGATGCAGAGGCGGGCGATGAAACAGAAATTTACATGGGATGAGAGTGCCAGGCAGTATCAAATCCTATATAAAAAAATGTGATCTACCACCAATTGCCTGATAGAGCTTCATCAGATTGACAAGTCTATTCAGGCGATTTTTAGCCAACGATATTTCAGCACTTCTGCGGCTCTCCTGAGCGTCTAACCACGACTGCATTGAGGTTGCTCCGCTACGATAACGCACTTCCAGCAGATATTCAGCCTCCTGTGCCAAGGATAAAGCCTGTTCAAGCCGAATAGCCTCCTCCTGATAGCGGATATTTGCAGAGAGAGAGTTTTCAACATCGCTTAATGCGTTGTAAAGCGTTTGCCTGAAATTTACCACTGCCTCCTGATACTCTGTCTCAGACACCCTTATGGTCAGATTCATGGTGTTCCACTCGACAAAAGGCAATACAAGTCCTGCTCCCAATGTTGCTACCGGATTTTTGAGAGCATTTAAAAGGCTGTTGCTGCTGCCTCCAAGAGTTCCTGTCAATGTGAATGCTGGATAAAAAGATGCCCGTGTTGCATCAATGTTTGCCAATGATTCACGTAACCGCAGCTCGGCAGCACGCAGATCAGGGCGTATTCCAAGAATCGAGGCAGGCATACCGCTTGCAACAACAGGTAACTGACCATCAGGCAGGCGATTCCGTTCAGGCATGGTATTTTCAGGAGACTGGTCAAACACAATTGCCAAACCATTTCTTGCCTCGCTTCGCTGCATCATCAACTGGCTTAACCCTGCCTTCTGTGTCTCCACATTTTGCTGTGCCTGTACTAAATCAAGCCGTGAAACCGCACCACTTGTGTATTTTACCTGAACAAGTTCAAGTGTCTTTTCAGCATAGGCAATGCTCGCTTCAATTGAAAATATCTGCTGGTTCAGGTAGGAAACCTGCCAGTATGCAGATGCAGTTGTACCAATCAATGAGAGGGCCATGTTTTGTCGATCTGCTTCAGTTGC
>CAXNND010000152.1:0-5319 GCA_964203105.1 Desulfamplus sp. | reverse complement strand
TCCTCTGCTTTCACCTCAGACCATGCAGCAAGATTTGAACAGTGTTTTGCGAGTTCCAGCTTTTGCAGCAAGTGCTCTCGTAGGGGGAAATGTTATTGCCACGCTCAAAAAAATCATCTCATTGACTTTGTCGTCAATTCAGGATCAACTTTTTTAATCAGGGATCAATCTCTTTTAATAAGGAAGGAGGTGTAAATTGGACACTCTATATATGAACAATATCAATTCTTTGCTCAATGAATTGAATAAGATAATGCTTTCCATTGATATGTCTATAAAAGAGGATGTACATCAGCAACTTATCAAAATAACAGAGCAGTTGGACCAGCAATGGCAGAATGACAAGGTGTTGTTAACTTTTGTCAAGATGGTGCGTGCATTATCAGACTATGCCGCTTCAGGAAAGAGCAATGTCAATTCAGATGCAATTTCCATGATACATTCTCTCGTAGGTCAGATGGAGGCTCTTGCCAGTTCACCAGGAATTAATATGCCAATGTCGAAAAAACAGTCGATTTTATCTGAAGAGATTGTAAAATATAATAAACTTAAACAACAGATAAAATCGACTCAAAAGGAGAAGAGTCAAACTAATGCTTACAATGCAGATGTATCCTTTCAAGTTGAGTCGGACAGCAACATAATTGCTGAACTCAAGAGTGTTATTCTTTCATTAGAATGGGAAATAACAGACGAACTTATCCACAAATTAGATAGAGAAATTAACCGGCTTCAAAGTCACTGGCAAAACAGCAAGATTCACCTTTCATTTCTTCAGATGTTTAAAAGCATTGGTAGCTATGTCCTAAGTAGGGGGTCAAACACTCTCCCTGACTCTGTCTCGCTTCTTAATTCACTTTACAGAAATTTTGAACAGATCGTTTTCAACCCTTCAATGACAATGTCAGAGCAGAAAGATATTCTATTAGGGGAGATAAAAAAATTCAATGATCTCAAATTGATGATCTCTTCTGCAAAAACATCCAATAAGCCACATCCTCAACCGAATGCTTCTCCTGCCCTTGTCGCCACTTCCGAACTACGTAATACCACTCCTGCTATGAGTCCAATGGATGATCTTATCGGAACAAAAAGTAGCAGTAACCTCTCCCCTGTGGATGAGCTTATTGAAGAGATACACATGCTTCAGGATTCTGGAGACAGAAGCCATTCACTCGACACAAACGTCATGCCACATGGGTCAGATAGTAAATCTGCCAACCCTGAAATCAAGGAAGTGGTTCCGAACCGTCTTAAAACACAGCCTATCTCGGAAATTCAGACTCGGTTAGATTCTTTTTTTGATGAAGATGCACCTTTATCAGACTTCTCTTTTGCAGATTCAGGAGATGAGGTTGTTCCTTATAACGGTGATACTACAACATCAGGTTATGCCCCTGAAACCACAAAGGTTGTCACTCCTGACAGTGTAGTCCCTTATGATTTTGAAAATGAGTTCTTTGAAGAAGAGACAGACTTTCAATCTTCCCCTGATAGTCAAAAGAAACAATCCGCGGCTATGCAGCAATCAATGGAGCTGCATAGACCAGATGTGGAGCTAAAGAGAGTATCAGATATACAGATGTCATTGGATGTTGATATGACATCAGAGCTTTTGGATATTGAGGATGTTGAAGCGACCGAGGAGGGGGTTCTACTCGAAAAACTTAAATCTGCACTTGGTAAATGCCTGTTGGATGGGAGCTTCAAGGAGATAGAAACAATAAATGATAAGATATCAGCATTAGAAAAGTTATTAAATGAAAATCCGGAAAAATTCATTTTATTAAAAGCGGTTAAATCTCTTAGCGGATATTCTGATCTGCCAGCAGTTGCACCGGAGGATCAACCATTTGAGCTTATGCTATATATTGTCGAATCAATAGAAAAAATTCTTCTCCAATCAACTCAGAACCGATCGTCAGGTATCATAAAAGGTGAAAAGTCTGGTGGAAATAATATTATTGATGTTTTTTCCAAGTATATAGATTTTCAGAATAATATGGTTGTTATTCACTCTCTTTCTGATGAGCAGGTATATGTTTCTGATAAAACAGGGAAATCAGAAAGAGATTATTCTGATAGGAATGGCTATTCAGAGCAATTACATAAAGCAGAAATTATTGAAGACAGGGATGGTAGCCCTGATCAGGAAGATACATTGGCTATTGAAAAAAAGATTACAGAACCCAAAGGCATCTGGGGAAAGATTAAAAATTTATTGGGATTTTCATGATAGATTGGAACGTAGTTGTATAAAATTTCAATTAATACTATAGTAACTTTCTATTAAAGGATGAAATATTATAAGAAACATAATCAGCAGAAACGCCATAAAATATAAAACTATCAGGAGAGCAGAGCAGTGATTTTCTTTTGCGAAGATTGTGGAACAAGAAATGTTTTAACAGATGAATATATCAAGCAGGGGATTGTTACATTCAGATGTCAAGCATGTAATTATTTGAATTCGTATCCAATGTTAGGAACAACTCGACAACCTGCCGTGCATATCTCTAAAGAAAAAAATTCAAATCAGCAGAGAGATATAAAAAAGGATACTAAGTAAAACATTGTCCACAAATCAGATATAAAATAAAAGGTATCACCATCATGGACAAACCAAATATTATGAAATTAAACGGAAATCAAATTAATTGGAGGTCATAATGTCAGCCCAAACAATCATTTTAATTTTTACCTTGGTCATTTATATGATTATTATTTTTGTATTTAACAAAGCACGTAAAAAATATTCAGGGGGAAAGGTTGGTGAGGTTATAAATTTGATTCTGGTGACTGTTGCCCTTCTGTTTATCGCAGATTATGCAGGAATGCTCTCTTCCTATATTGACAAAGAAGTTATTGACATTGTCAAAGCTCTTTTCAGAACAGCAGGTCTATCTTTTCTTGCCTATGGCGGTGTACGTGTTGCGGACTCATGATATATTTTGAATTTATGGGAAGAGAGTCTTAATAGTTTATATAGCTACAGTCGAACCGTGAGCCAACAAGTAAAAATGGGGAGTGAACTCTTAAGTTCTAATTGAAAAATGAAAACAACCCCTTTCCTTTGGTGCGAGTTTGTCCACTACTACTATTGTTTGATGTCATGCTGCTTATGATATTTGTAATATCATTGACAATCCTGTTTTTCTCCGATGATTCAGCATGATATTTTTTTACATACCCAATTATATTCTCAATCTCCTTAAGTATAGACTGCATGGGATTATTTCCAAGAATTCCTGTAATTTTCTTCAACACAAGGGTTGTGTAGCCATTAAATCCATTAATCAGAATCTCTTTGGCACTCTCGTCTTCATTCTCGATTAATTCTATCTGTGCAATGATTGACTTTATGTTAGAACTTGCCTGATTTGATGGATGATAATCTTCAAGCAATTGCCTGCAATCATCTGAAAGATTTGCCTTTACCTCATTAAAAATTGATGATGCTCTATCCCCCAGTTCCTGTTCAATATTTTTTATAACAGATTGAAGAATATCGTTATATACAGTGATGACAGCCGAATACTCCTCTTTGTTGCCGGTACCTCCGTCGCTTAACTGAACCTCCTCTTTCTGCTCAATAAGCCCATAGGAGTTTAGTGAAAATATAATTTTGTAAACAGCAAACTCATCATAACCGCTTTGTGCAACTATTTGACGGATAGTACGATTTCCGTCAATAAGAGATAGAATCCGCCATTCATTGGCATTTAATCTAATTTCATCTTCCTTGTTCTGGACATGTCCTGAAATCCTGAACACAAGATTTTCACTTGTGATGACCGTATTTAGTACAGATAGCTCATCAATTCTTCTTGATGCTTCAAGAATCAGCTTCATTGGATTAAGCTGCGTTATAACCATACCTTCTAAATTGAGCTTGATATCTTTGTATTCAAATTTTCCCTTTTTCCAGAGTAGCAGGCTGTAGAGAATCTCCTCTACCTGTTTTGTATTGTATTTTTTAAGGGTGCTCATGGTCACATATCCCTTGTCAACAAGTATTTTGCCAAGAGACAGCTTCTGCTCACGTCCAAGGGTGAGACATTTTTGCAACTGATCTGCTGAAATAATCCCATCTCGCCTCAGTATATAGCCAAGCCGAGACTCTTTTTGGGAACCTGAAGCATACACAATGGTTCCTTCCTCAAAAAAGACTTTACACTCATTATCTCCACTTGTCACTCTGAGCAGACCGGTTTTCTGGTCATTGCACAAAAGCTGAAGAATACTTGTCAGAAACAAGCCCTCAAAATCACCCTGAAGATTCATAGTCAAACTCTCTTGTCTAAGGTTGTTTTTATTATTCTTTGATAAATGACATTTAATTATATTAAAAGTGGTTATAGCCGGTTAAAATTGTCTATGAACTTTTCTACATCTCATAAAGACTAAAATTCAGATGATACTTTCACACATCTTGCAGGCACATTCAATAAAATTATGGAAATGATGAAAAAAAATCAAGTCTGTGAGTGGGCTGCTAAGATTAAGAAAAAACTGGACTTGATATTGAAAGTGCAATATTCTTTATTGAATTTTAGGAACATGTTTAATATTGTATGAAACAAGATGAACGATTTAGAAAACAGTTGAAACTATTTTTAAATTAAAGGAGCAACAAAATGGGATTTCTTAGTAAATTAAAAGAGAGTGCAATGGAGCTGCAAAGCCAGTTGGTAACTCAGGTAAAGCAGTTCAAGAACCAAAACTTTGCAGATGCCACTATGGCTGTCTGTGCACTTGTAGCCGCGGCAGATGGCACGATTGATGCAGTTGAGAGAAAAAAGACAGCAGCATTTATCAGCTCTAATGACACACTTGCTGTGTTTGATGTAGGTCAGTTACAGCAGATATTTAACAACTATTGCGACAAATTGGTCAAAGATTTTGATTTTGGCAAAATTGATCTTCTTCAGGTAGTTTCCAAGTTGAAAAAGACTCCACCCCAAGCCCGTGCGGCTGTTCAGGTAGCTATGATCATAGCAGGGGCTGATGGTGATTTTGATGTTGATGAAAAGAATATCATCAGAGAAATATGCCGATCTCTTGATATTGACCCCAAAGAGTTTGATCTTTAATTGATCTATTCAATCAACTTCTTGCCTATTTAAGTTGTCAGAGGCATTATTGAGTAACAAATTTTGAGGTGAGCATGTCAAACTGGTATATCTTCACAGATGGAATGCAAAAAGGTCCGTTGTCAACCGATGAGGCAAAATCCTTTATTCGTGAAAATCAGGGTTCTTACTGCTGGCAACCTGGATTTTCTGACTGGAAACCTGCTCATGCGGTGATTGAAATCTG
>CAXNND010000151.1:0-5330 GCA_964203105.1 Desulfamplus sp. | reverse complement strand
AAAATGGAAAACAATAAAAAATAAAAAAAATATTGAAAAAAATTTTCAACCTGTTTTATGGATGTTGAAGAATACAATTAATGATTTTATCAACCACCTGATCAGGAGTCAAATTGGTTGAGTCAATCATAATAGCATCTGGCGCCGGCTTTAAAGGTGCAATATCTCTTGATGAGTCGTTCTTGTCCCGTAAAGAGATAGATTTTTCAATATCATCAATTGCCTGATGCCCCTCAGCCGTTGTCTTGTTGTCAGGAATATCTCCTTTAACATCCGCCAGTTGCTGAAAAATTGGCTGAGGTTGCTCCAAAATTGACGGCTCATCAAGGGTTTGCAAAAACTCTGATTGCTTTATCTCATTGTAACGCCGAACAGCCCTTGTTTTTAAATCAGCAGAGAGAAAGAATTTATAATCTGCATCTGGAAAAACAACGGTTCCCATATCCCTGCCTTCAAAAACAGCATCGCTGTTACTGGCAATTTCCCTTTGCAAGTCAAGCAGTGCTTGACGGACAGCAGCCTTTGCAGAGAGATCAGAGGATAGCATTGTAATCTCGGGTGTCCTTATATAGTCAGTAATATCCTGCCCTGAGCTAAATAGCCTGTAGATACCTCCAGGGTGCAGATTTAGCTCAAAGGAGATAGATGCAAGCAGAGCGTTGAGTTCACCATCATCCTGCCAGTTGACGTTGCACCGACAGACCTCATAAGCTACCCCGCGGTAAAGAGAGCCGGTATCCACATAAACACACCCAAGACGTGCAGAGAGTGCTTTGCTCACAGTAGTTTTGCCCGCTCCGGCAGGACCATCAATTGTAATTATTCTTTTTCTCTTTCTGCTCTTCATGGTTCTTTAAACAACTCCTGTCTGACTGAATGCTACTGGTGTTGTGTAGTATTAGAAATACTTTATTAAAAGTATATTACAATATACTAAAATATCTGGTAAGTTTACATTATTGTGAATCAAATCTGCATTGCGAATAAATCTGTCTGATGGCAGTCAGATTTATAATTTGTCAAGCACCTGCCTGAGTGCATGAAGAAATGTCTTGTTTTCCAGTGGCAGACCCGCACTGATTCGTAAATATGATGGAAAGCCATAGGATTTCATTGAACGGGTTATTATTCCGTACTTTAACATCTCCTTAAAAACTTCGGTAGCATCTCTTTTAACATCAAGAAGAAAAAAATTAGCCTGAGTTGGAAATGTTTTAATCCCCATTGCAGATAGCTCTTGTACAAGATAATCGATCCCCTGATGCATTACTCCTATACCTGATTCAAGAAACTCATAATCATCAAGTGCTGCTGCCGCTGCAACCTGAGCAAGTGAATTTACATTAAACGGCTGTCTTATTCTATGCAATACAGATACAATCCCTGCATCCATCACACCATATCCAACCCTGAATCCTGCAAGTCCATAAGCCTTTGAAAAAGTTCGTAAAGAGATCACCCTTGAGTCAATAAGAGGGGTAATTTTTCTGTTTTTCAAATCCAGGCTATTAAAAATATCAGGAACTCTTGCAAATTCAATGTATGCCTCATCAACTGTAACCATGACATCGTCAGGAATTTTCAACATGAAATTATTGAACTCTTCAGTTGTAAAATGGCTTCCGGTCGGGTTGTTCGGGTTTGTCAGAAATATCATTGCTGTTTTTTCTGTGACTCTATCTGCCAGACCATCAAGGTCAATTGCAAGCCCTTTGAGTGGCACCATCACAGGCGTTCCTCCTGAAGTCCTGACTGAAATCTCATACATCAGAAATGACGGAAGCGGCATGAGTGCCTCCCTTCCAGATCCAAGAAAGGCATGTGCAAGCAGGGCAATAATATCATCTGAGCCATTGCCAATAATAATATTCTCATTCCTTACGTTAAAACGCTCTGCAATCTTGGCTGTAAGTTTGAATGCACTGCCATCAGGATAGCGGTTCATGGTTGCAAGGTGTTCAGCCATTGCCTTGACAGCTAAGGGGGATGGTCCAACAGGGTTCTCGTTTGATGCGAGCTTTACAATATTTTTGATACCATACTCTCTCTCAAGCTCTTCAATTGGCTTGCCAGGTTCGTATGGTTTGATTGACATGATATAATCAGGAACATTGAGTTTCATAAAGAATTCCAAAAAATCACAAGTTAAACAGTTATCAAGACAAAATACATAACATTAAGGTGTAAAAGTGATAGATATAAGACTGTAATAAAAAATAGAGATATGGTAAAAAAAGCCAGATTAAACAGTCCAGATTAAATACAAGCAGGACAATTTATTGAGCTTTTAATTTCTTGTCAACTTTTTTGATTAAACTTCAGTATATTTAAACAGGTGGCAGATATAAATGAAAATGCACAACAACTCACCTCAACGATCAAACAGGGAGCATATTCAGCTAACTACGGGTCTTGAAAACCTTTGGATAGGCGAGATATCCCACAGCCACAGAGAGAGGTTCAGAGGCAAGCGATTAGGGCTGCTTGCAAATCCAGCCTCAGTTGATAGATCATTCAGACACGCTTCAAGTCTGATAAATCGGCTGTATCCAGACCAGCTCAAGGCTCTTTTCTCACCTCAGCACGGTTTTCACGCAGAAAAGCAGGACAACATGATTGAGTCAGATCACACTGTTGACCCTATACTCAAAATTCCCATATTCAGCCTCTACAGTGCTACCCGTATTCCCACAAAAGAGATGTTTGATCTGGTTGACACCCTGATCGTTGATATTCAAGATGCAGGAACACGGGTATATACCTTTATATATACAATCTCATACTGTCTCGAAGCTGCGGCACGTTATGGCAAGGAGGTTGTCATTTTAGATCGCCCCAATCCAATCGGAGGGGTTGCTGTTGAGGGGAATATCCTCAAAAACGAGTATTCGTCATTTGTCGGACGATTTCCAATCCCCATGAGGCACGGATTGACGGTTGGAGAGATTGCAAGCCTCTTTAACTCCAAATTTATAACAGAAAAAAATGGGGACAGAAAAAAAGGAATATCTGCAAAGAGATTACCTGTTTTGGAAAACAGGTGTGATTTAACGGTTATTCCCATGACTGGCTGGAAGAGAGATATGCTTTTTTCAGATACCGGTCTTCCCTGGATACCTCCATCACCAAACCTTCCATCACCAACTTCAGCCCTGGTCTATCCGGGTCAGGTTATCTGGGAGGGGACAAATATCTCTGAAGGCAGAGGCACAACCCAGCCATTCGAGATATTTGGAGCACCTTTTATCAACACTGAAAAGATTCTTGATTCCCTCTGTAGCTATATAAATCAAGATGCTGGTTTGTCCATCTTTAGAATGGATAAATCAGGTGCTACCAGTATCCCTGGTCTTATTTTAAGACCAATTGTATTTGAGCCAACATCAGGAAAATGGCAGGGTAAGGTTTGTCAAGGGTTTCAGATACATGTTATTGATCCTGAACTGTTTAAACCATATACAACATCTCTGCTGCTTCTCCAACAAATTATAAAACATCATCCAGATCAGTTCAGATGGAAAGAGCCTCCTTATGAATATGAATATGAGAAACTTCCAATTGATCTCATACTTGGGGATAAAATGTTGCGATATGCGATTGAAAATCTTGAGAATATAGATGTAATTGAAGAGTCATGGCAGATAGGAATTAATGAATTTAAACAGATGAGCAGAGCATTTTACCTTTATGAGTGAAGAGATTATTACTATACCTGAAAAAAAACAGATATCTGACAACACCATAACAATATATACAGACGGTGCTTCATCCGGCAATCCAGGTCCAGGTGGCATTGGCATTTTTCTAAAGTTCAGGGAGCATGAAAAGGAGATATCTGAATATATTGGCAACACAACCAACAACATTGCAGAGCTTACCGCAATAAAGAGAGCACTTCTTGAACTTAAGCGAAATGATCTGCCAGTGCGGCTATATACAGACAGCAGCTATGCCCTTGGAATATTGACCAAGCGATGGAAAGCCACAAAAAATCAGGAGCTTGTGGCAGAGATCAGAGAGCTTATCAAAAAGTTCAGGGATATCCGGTTTATTAAAACCAAAGGACATGCAGGAGTTGCGGGAAATGAAAAAGCTGATGCACTCGCCACTCAAGCGATAAAGCAAATAGGTGTGTGTAAGCACGCTGCACCCCTGCAAAAAGCCAGAAAGCAGCTTTAAGGCTGAAATTTATAATTATCAACACATTACAAAGGAGAAGAGCAACCCATGAGAAAGACCACCAGAATGTTTATTACCGTCATGTTGCTTGTATTATGCTGCATGACACTGGCTCTGGCAGAAGATTACAAGCTGCCAGACACAGGCATTGAGAAATGCTATGACAACAACGTTGAAATCCCCTGTCCTGAACAGGGACAGCCATTTTATGGTCAAGATGCCCAGTATCACGGCAATAAAATGGCATATCAGGATAATGGAGACGGCACAGTAACAGATTTGAACACCCGCCTGATGTGGCAGCAGAGCGATGATGGAGTTCAACGGGAATGGCAGGCAGCCTGTGATTATTGCAGCAATCTTGTATTTGCCGGATATTCAGACTGGAGAATCCCCACCAGAAGAGAACTTTTTTCTATTGTGGATTTGGGGCGATATGATCCTGCTATTAATACAGATTATTTTATAAATGCCAAAAGTGACTGGTACTGGTCGGGCAGTAGTTACGCTAATCACTCTGACGTTGCGTGGGGCGTGAATTTCTACGATGGCTACGTTGGTTGGGGCAGTAAGACCTACGGTAACTACGTCCGGTGCGTCCGTTCGGGACCATATTGATTATTGGATTATTTGAATTATTTGTTTATTTTTTAATATAATTTATGGTAAAGATAAAAATATGGCACAGTATGAACACCTTCCGATTTTTAAAAAGATGTTAGATTTGACAGTGCATATTGAAAATATAGCGTCAAATTTCAACCGTAACCATCGCTATACCTTGGGGAGTGAGCTTCGCAGCATGTGTCATGATGCTCTCTCGATTATTGTAGAGGCAAACTCCACAAGGGAGCGAGCAGGGCATCTTATGAAACTTCGGCTACTGCTTGAGCGGATCAAGATACATCTTGTAATTGCAAGAGAAGTCAAGGCGTTCAATCAGAAACGCTCCTTTCTCACGGCAGCGGAAATGGTGGTCAATGTGAGCCGACAGAACGAGGGGTGGTTGAAGAGTCTCCTGTCACAACCATCTGAAGGAAGATGAAGGTCTCAGAAGCCTGAATCATTATTCTGAGGAATAATGAGTGTGCTTGATTTATGGTGCGTCCATCCCGCCTGTTTCAGTATGAAAAGGCATGGTTCATTCAGTT
>CAXNND010000150.1:0-5360 GCA_964203105.1 Desulfamplus sp. | reverse complement strand
GAGTTGAGATAGATCAAAATGACGAAATGGGACAGCTTGGCGATGCTGTAAATCAGATGGGGCAGAAAATTGGCGAAAAGCAGGCTGAACTCAATGCTCAGAGAGATGAATATCAAAGACTTTTTGAACTTGTTCCATGTTTTATTACTGTGCAAGATAGAAATTTCAAGCTGTTAAAATATAATCAAGATTTTGCATTAAGTTTCAACCCCCAAAAGGACGATTTCTGTTTTCATGCCTACAAAGGCAGGGATGGCAAATGCGAAAACTGTCCTGTTGAAAAGACCTTTGCAGACGGTAAATCTCATTACAGTGAAGAGAGCGGGCTAAATAAGGAGGGAATGCTAACCTATTGGATTGTTACAACATCTCCTGTCAGGAATCATCAAGGTGAGATTGTAGCAGCTATGGAGATGTGCTTAGATATTACGCCAAGAAAACTTTTAGAGCAAAAACTTGAGAAATCGGAAAAGAAATATTACGCAATTTTTAACAATATTCCAAATCCTGTTTTTGTTTTAGATATGAAAACACTTGAAATTCTTAATTGTAATGAGAGTGTTGCATCAGTCTATGGATATGATAAATACAAAATAATCATGACCTGTTTTACGAATCTGTTCCCTGAACCTGAAAGGGACAATTTTGAAGACAAGATAAGAAAATCATCTTTTATCAATCAGGCACGTCAAATATGCAGTAATGGTGATACAATATATGTAAACATCAGAATATCCCCTTCAGAATATGGAGATCAGAAGGTCTATCTTGTAACGACCAGCGATATTACCAAACGGCTTGAAACTGAACAGCAACTTATTCAGGCTGGGAAAATGGCAACCTTAGGAGAGATGGCATCGGGTATAGCACATGAGTTAAATCAGCCACTTTCAGTTATTAAGACAGCAAGTAGCTTTATGCTAAAAAAGCTCAATCAGAATGAGACTATTGACAAAGATATATTATCAACCATGCTTAAGAAAGCTGACAGCAATGTTGACAGGGCAAGCAAAATCATCAACCACATGAGGCAGTTTGCCAGAAAATCTGATATGGAGCTTGAGAAGGTTCAAGTAAACGATGTCTTAAGAAATGCTTTTGAGATATTTAGCCAGCAGTTGAAATTAAGAGAGATTGAGGTTGTGTGGAATCTTAAAGAAAATATACCGCTTATCAAAGCTGACCCAAGCCGTTTGGAGCAGGTTTTTATCAATCTTCTTCTCAATGCAAGAGATGCGATTGAAGATGCTCATCAATATGCTAAAAAAATTACATTAACGACCAATTGTGATGGCAAAAGCGTAGTTGTTGAAGTCTCTGATACAGGGGCGGGCATTCCTAAACATCTGCTTAATAAGATATTTGAGCCGTTTTTCACAACCAAAGAGGTGGGGAAAGGAACAGGACTTGGTTTGTCTATCAGTTACGGCATAATCAAAGAGTGTGGGGGAGACATTTACGCAGAATCAGAGAACGATAAAGGTGCCTGTTTTGTAATGGAGTTTCCTGTAGCATAGACCGTTTCAAGATTTAGATTTGACAACTTTGCAAAAGTTGTCAAATCTTGAAAAACTTCATTTTTAGAATCTGCTATTACACTACTATAATCATATCATAAGGAATCAAACAAATGGGAAAAACAATCTTACTTGCAGATGATGAAGAGGATATAAGAGATGTTCTTGTCATTACCCTTATCGATTTTGGATATGAGGTTGTTGCAGCAGCAGATAACGGACAAAAGGCATTTGATATTTTTTGCCAATTAAACCCGCAGATTGTCCTAACAGATATAAAAATGCCGATTATGGACGGCATTACACTTCTTAAAAAAATTAAACAGCAAAATCCTGACACAGAAGTTATTATGATTACAGGGCATGGTGATATGGAGCTTGCAATACGAAGCCTGAAATATGAAGCAACTGACTTTATCACTAAGCCGATTAATGTTGATGCTCTTGAGATTGCACTCAAACGGGCATCTGACAGGATTTTAATGCGTGAAAAACTAAAAGAATATACAGAAAATCTTGAACAGCTTATAAAAGAAAAAACCGAGCTTCAGGATCATCTATCTACGTTAGGTTTAATGATTGGCTCTATATCGCACAGTATCAAAGGGCTTTTGACTGGTTTAGATAGCGGAATGTATCTGCTTGATTCAGGGTTTAAAAAAGACAATGCTGAACGGGTTGCAGAAGGATGGGGTATTGTAAAAGGTATGGTTGAGCGTATAAGAAAGATGATTCTTGATATTCTCTTTTATGCCAAAGAGCGGGAACTTAATCTTGAGATAGTCAATATTGCAGATTTTGCAGAAGAGACTGCAAAAGTGGTTGAATCAAAAATTTTATCCCAAAAAATTGCATTTGTTAAAGATTTCAGTGCAGTATCATCAAAGACATTTGAAATTGACCAATCATCAGTTCAGTCAGCTTTGATTAATATCCTTGAAAATGCACTTGATGCCTGCATCAAAGATACCTCCAAAAGCTCACATAAAATTGTTTTTAGTGCAAGAGAAGAGAGGCACGGAGAAGAAGAAAAAGAGGTTATATTTGAGATTTCTGACAACGGAACAGGCATGGATTCAGAAACAGAGGGTAAAATTTTTACGCTATTTTTCTCTTCAAAAGGCAAAAAAGGAACTGGTTTTGGTCTTTTTATTGCTGAAAGAATTATCCACCAGCACAATGGAAAAATTGAGGTTAAATCAACACTTGGGCATGGAGCACGTTTCAGAGTCAGAATTCCAGAATAAGAAATTTACATGTTTAAAATAAATTTTAAAACGATTATGGAGAATAATATGAGAGTTAGTAATCTGTATGGTAAAAAAGAGAAGAGAGTTATTTCATTTGAGTTTTTTCCTCCAAGGGACGCAGAGGCTGAAGCTGGGTTTTATAAGGTAGTTGATGAACTTACAGCCCTTAATCCTGATTATATGACCATGACATTCGGGGCAGGCGGTTCTACTAAAGATGGTTCATATCAGGCTGTAAAAAAGATGATTCAGGAGAAAAAACTGCCTACTGTAGCCTATATTGCTGGCTATGGTTTAGGACAGAGTGAGATAATCACCGTTCTTGACAGATACAAGGAACTTGGAGTTGAGACTATTTTTGTTATTCGTGGAGATGAGCCGAAAAATGCAGAGTTTATCTCTCAACCTGACAGTTTTGCTTACGCATCAGATTTGATAGCCTTTATAAAAGGTCGGTATGATTTTGATTTGGGCTGTGCTGGTTATCCTGAAGGTCATATAACTGCCCAAAGTCTTGAAAAGGATACAGAAATTCTCAAACTCAAAGTTGACAATGGTGCAAAATATATTGTCTCCCAATACTGCTATGATAATCAAAAATTTTTTTCATATATTGACAGGTGCAGGGCAGCAGGTATTACAGTTCCCATAATTCCGGGCATCATGCCTGTTTATACCGTTAAATTGACACGTATGCTGTGCAAACTTTGCGGTTCATCAATACCTGCTTCAATGGATAAGAGGTTTGAAGAGCTATCCACTGCTGACTCAAAAGATGTGGCTGCTTATGGTATTGAATTTGCAACTAATCAGTGCAGGGAGCTTCTCAAGCATGGTGTTGACGGACTCCATTTTTACACAATGGATCGCAGTAAATCTGTAATTGAGGTTATCAACAGATTACGATCTGAAAAACTTTTATAGAAGGTTGTCTTGTATGCCGTTTGAATGGAAAATAATACTTATAGATGATGAAGAAGATATAAGAGATGTTGTCTCTCTTACCCTTATAGATGCAGGTTATAAAGTTATTGAGGCTTCAAACGGCGAAATTGGTTTAAAACTGTGCGATGTTGAAAAACCTCAGATTGTTATTACAGATATAAGAATGCCCGGCATTACAGGGCTTAAAGTTTTAGAGATATTAAAAGAGAAATCACCTGATATTGAGGTGATTGTTATTACTGCATTTGGTGAAATTGAGTTTGCCATTCGTGCCCTCCAATTAGATGCCTCTGATTTTATAACCAAGCCTATCAATGATGAATCTCTCCACCTTGCCTTGAAACGGGCAACTCAAAGATATACTGCCCGAAAACAGGTTAAGGATTACACAGCTCTTTTAGAAAAGGAAAAAGCCAAAACCTATCAGGAGCTTATGCAGACTATCTCATTTAAAGCTAACTTGATTGAAAGTTCTATGGACGGCATTTTAGGCTGTGATGAAAATGATATTGTTGTAATTTGTAATAAAAGCATGGAGCAGATGGTAGATTTTTCAAAAAGTGAATTAGTTTATAAAATGAGTTTAGAGCAGTTTTTTGAGAAAGGAGAGGCTAACCGCCTTAAATCAGAACTTGAGGGGGAAAAATATGGTGGAAAAAACAGGCTTTCGCTCTTTGAAACAACCCTTTTAGGATGTGGAGGTAAAAAGATTCCTGTTCAGGTCTCTGCAATTATGCTTTTTGAACAGAATGAAAAGCAACAGGACAAAAAAAATGGTCTTGTCTGCTTTTTCAGGGATCTTCGAGAGATTCGCAAACTTGAGCGAGAAAAAGAGGATCAGGCACAAATCCTTCATCAAGATAAAATGATGGCATTAGGTAAACTGGCTGCCAGTATGGTGCATGAGATAAATAACCCACTTGCAGGAATCCTCAATTACAGCAGATTAATGATCCGTATCTTAAGTCGTGGTTCGCTTACAAAAGAGCATCAGCAGAAATTCCAGAGATACCTTGAATTGGTTGAAAGCGAAACAAACAGGTGTTCTGAAATCGTCTCCAGCCTTTTGACATTTTCTCGAAAGTCCCCCCCATCTTTTGGCGATGTTAGAGTAGATGAGCTTCTTCATAGATGTATCATACTAAGCCAGCACAAGTTAGAGCTAAATAACATAAAACTTATAACTCTAATCAACCATGACATTCCTCCTATAAAAGGTGATTTCAACCAATTACAGCAGTGTCTTATCAACCTTTTTTTCAATGCTGTTGACGCAATGCCACAAGGCGGGACACTGACACTCTCTGCAAGCCATGAGCTAAAAGAAAAAGTTGTTATTATATCGGTAAGAGATACAGGAGTAGGGATTCCAGAAGAGAACCTTTCCAAAATTTTTGAACCTTTTTTTACAACCAAAAACAAAGAGTATGGAGTAGGGTTAGGACTGCCAACATTATACGGCATTATTGAAAGGCATAATGGTAAAGTCTGTGTTGAAAGCCGTGTTGGAGATGGTAGTGTTTTCAGGTTGGTTTTTGACATGATTGGAACCAGTGTATGACTCATAATGAATACATTTTATCTGCAAATCAATACATTATGTGTGAACAGTGGCTTCAATTATTAGATCAATTAAATATAGGGGCTT
>CAXNND010000149.1:0-5365 GCA_964203105.1 Desulfamplus sp. | reverse complement strand
TTTTTACTGCATTTCAAGATTTGACAACTTTTCAAAAGTTGTCAAATCTATTCAAAGAATGCTCCAGTAACGCACAAGACAATCAGAAAACCTGATACTAATGGACAATATGAATACCGATTTACAAACCTTGAACTTGAACACCGACTCTCGCACCCTCAAAGAGATTCAGAAACGCCGTACATTTGCAATCATCAGCCACCCTGACGCTGGTAAAACCACTCTGACTGAAAAACTGCTACTATTTGGAGGGGCAATACAGCAGGCAGGGGCAGTAAAATCTCGAAAAACAGAACGAAAAGCCACAAGCGATTTTCTCTCAATCGAGCAGGAAAGAGGCATCAGTGTCTCATCTTCTGTTATGAAGTTCAACTACAGAGGATATGAGATAAATCTTCTTGACACGCCTGGACATAGGGATTTTTCCGAAGACACCTACAGGGTTCTTACAGCGGTCGATTGTGCTGTTATGATAATTGACAGTGCAAAAGGTGTTGAGCCTCAGACCCAAAAACTTATGGAAGTTTGCAGGATGCGTAACACCCCCATTATCACATTTATCAACAAATTAGACAGAGAGGGGCTTGAACCGCTTGAACTTTTTGCAGATATTGAGGAGAAACTCCAGATTGAATGCACTCCAATAACGTGGCCCATTGGAATGGGCAAGAGATTTCAGGGGGTATATCATCTACACAACAATGAGCTTGGACTCTTCTCTGCTGGTTACACTCCAAAAGATGGTGATGGTCTTCGGATTAAGGATTTGGCTGATGAGAAATTAGATGAGTGTTTGGGAACACAGGCTCAGGAGTTAAGAGATGATGTTGAGCTTTTGCAAGGTGCATCATACCCCTTTGACATGGACGAATATCTCAAAGGCTCACAGACTCCTGTTTTTTTTGGCAGTGCAATAAATAACTTTGGTGTGCGTGAAATGCTTGACTCGTTTGTTGAGATTGCTCCTCCACCAGGTATCCGCAAAACTTCTACACGCGATGTTGATCCAAGAGAAAAGGAGTTTTCAGGATTTACCTTTAAAATTCAGGCAAATATGGATCCAGCTCACAGAGATAGAATAGCATTTTTCAGGATATGTTCAGGGAAATTTACTCGTGGAATGAAGGTAAAGCATCACCGCATAGGAAAAGATGTGATAATCTCCAATGCTACTATCTTCATGGCACAGGAGAGAAGCAACATTGATGAGGCTTACCCCGGTGATATTATTGGTATTCACAACCACGGTACAATTAAAATCGGAGACACATTTACTGAAAAAGAGCCTTTTAAATTTACAGGCATACCAAGTTTTGCCCCTGAACATTTCAGACGGGTTATACTTAAAAATCCCCTTAAAACAAAAGCATTACAGAAAGGGCTTTTCCAGCTTGCAGAAGAGGGTACAATTCAGGTTTTCCGTCCAAAAATCAACAATGACTATATCTTAGGTGCTGTTGGAGTCCTTCAGTTTGATGTTACAATATCAAGGCTCATGGCAGAATACAGCGTTGCTGCTGCTTATGAGCCTATTGATTTTTCTGTTGCAAGGTGGGTTACCTGTGAAAACGAAGAGTATTTAAAGGATTTTATCAGAAAAAATTCAGGTGCAATTGCAACCGATTCAGAAGGGTGGACAGCCTTTCTGACCACAAGCGAGTATCAGCTTGGCTTTGCTGTGGAGGCATGGACTGATATAAAATTTCATAAAACAAGGGAATATAACTAATTGTTCAGCTTATTAGTAGATAAAATTAAAAACAGTTCCACAATATAAAATTTAAGGAGAATTAACCAAAATGACCGAAAATCGTATTTTTAACTTTAACGCAGGACCTTCAGCTTTGCCTCTATCTGTTCTTGAAGAGATACAAACCTCTTTCTTGAATTTCAAAGGTTCTGGAATGTCAATAACCGAAATCAGTCACCGCTCAGGGCTTTTTGATGAGGTGATTAACGACACTATGGCAAGAACGAGGCGTCTTTTCAATATTGACGATAAATACCACGTTCTGTTTGTTCAGGGTGGTGCAAGCCTTCAGTTTGCCATGATTCCAATGAATTTTTTAGGAAAAGATGCAACAGCAGACTACGTAAACACAGGAACATGGTCAACAAAGGCGATCAAGGAGGCAAAGCTGCTTGAGAAAAAAATTAATGTTGTTGCCTCATCAGAAGACAAGAATTTTTGCTATATTCCGCAAAATATCAAGTTTAACAAAGATGCAAAATATGTTCACATCACCTCAAACAACACCATAAAAGGGACACAATGGCATAAATTTCCAGACACAAATGGTGTGCCAATAGTCTCAGACATGTCATCAGACATATTCAGCAGACCGCTTGAGATGGAGAAATTTGGAATGATATATGCCGGTGCCCAGAAGAATATGGGACCCGCCGGTGTCTGCATGGTTATTCTGCGGGATGATATGCTCAAACTCTCAGAAGAGCTTTTGCAGAATGAAACAAAATCTTTGCCGAACATGCTCCGTTTCAACACATATTCATCACAGAATTCAATGTATAACACCCCGAACTGTTTTGGTATTTATACTATTCAGCTTGTGCTTAAATGGATAGAAGATGAAATCGGTGGACTTGCAAAGATGGAATCCCATAATCAGGAAAAGGGAAAGATGCTCTATGACTTTATTGATAACAGCAACTTTTACCGGGCAACTGCTGAAAAAGAGAGCCGTTCATTGATGAACGTAACTTTCCGTCTGCCAAGTGAAGAGCTTGAAAAAGAGTTTATCTCTCAGGCAACTAAAAGCGGTCTTGGTGGTCTTAAAGGTCATCGCTCTGTTGGAGGATGCCGTGCATCTATATATAATGCGACCACAATGGAAGGTGTTGGGGCTTTAATTAAATTTATGAAATCTTTTGCAACTGGAAAATAGGAGAAAGTTTGTAATGAAAGTCCTTGTAAGTGACAAAATGGGTGAAGCAGGTCTTGAGATATTCAGAAAAGCCGAAGGAATTGAGCTTGATGTTAAAACTGGACTAAAACCTGAAGAGTTAAAGGCAATTATCGGTCAATATCATGGTCTTGCAATCCGTAGTGCCACAAAAGTTACTAAAGAGATTATCGACGCTGCGACAAATCTTAAAGTTGTCGGTCGTGCGGGTATTGGTCTTGACAATGTGGATATTCCGGCTGCCACCCAGAAGGGTATTGCGGTTATGAACACACCGGGCGGAAATACTGTAACCACTGCGGAACATGCAATTGCAATGATGATGGCTCTGACCCGCAATATCCCAAGAGGTACCGCAACCTTGAAACAGGGTCTGTGGGAAAAGAAAAATCTTCAGGGACGAGAGCTTTTCAACAAAACCCTTGGACTTATCGGCTTTGGTAATATTGGGTCTATTGTTGCAAACCGTGCACAGGGGCTTAAAATGAAGGTTATCATCGCAGACCCCAATGTTACAGCAGAGCGTATTGAAAAGGCGGGATTTGAGTGCGTATCACTTGAGGAGCTTTACCGCCGTTCAGATTATATCACAATTCATGTTCCAAAATTAGAAAGCACCACCAATCTTCTGAACAAAAACACCTTTGAGATGATGAAAAAAGGTGTGATGATCATCAACTGTGCAAGAGGCGGAATTATTCATGAGGAAGACCTGTACAATGCCATTGTTTCAGGCAAGGTTGCAGGGGCTGCCCTTGATGTTTTTGCCAAGGAGCCACCTGAAAACAACCCATTGCTCACCCTTGATCAGGTGATTGCAACTCCTCATTTAGGAGCATCAACTGAAGAGGCTCAGACAAATGTTGCTGTTGCCGTAGCCAACCAGATAGTTTCCTATCTCACGCAAGATACTGTTATCAATGCTGTGAATGTTCCCTCAGTAACTGGCGAACTTTTAAAGAAACTTCAGCCATATCTCTATCTTGGTGAAAAAATCGGAAAGATGCACACCTTTATGTCTGACGGTCCCATCAAGGAGATAACTATTGAATATGCTGGAAATTTCCTTGATCTTGATATGAAACCTGTAACCCTTGCTGCGTTGAGGGGAATTCTTACCCCTGTTGCAACCTATGAAGTCAATTTTGTCAATGCCATGTCATTGGCAAAGGATATGGGAATCAAAATCTCTGAGACTACAAGTGAGGAGAGTACCCATTACATCAATCTGATAAAAATGACTGTTGTATATAAGAACAAAACAAACCTCATTGCAGGTACGATTTTTGGCAAGGATGATGCAAGGATTATAAGGATCAACAAATTCAGGCTTGAGGTGGTTCCAGAAGGCTATCTGTCGCTGATTCACAACAAGGATGTCCCTGGTGCAATCGGCAGTATCGGAACATGTCTTGGAACTCACAATATTAATATAGGAAAAATGACAGTTGGCAGAGAGGATGACGGAGACAGGAATATCATCTTCATTAAAACAGATACACCGGTATCAGAGGCTGTGTCAGAAGAGATCAAAAACCTTGACAAGGTTCATTCAATTATAAATTTTTCACTGTAGTTTAAATATATTTTCCGAAGATTTGACAACTTTCCAAAAGTTGTCAAATCTTTAATCTTGTATATCTAACCAATATCCAAAAGCATGGATACCAATCTCCATTGAAGTCCTTACCTGAATTTTTCAATCCTTGAAAACCAGCTTTCCACCAAGATGACCAGCGATTCCTGCCGAAGCTACCATGATAACATTAAGCAGTATAAATACCCATGACAGGCAGGAAGATAGAACCTGAGGATCAATAATATACCAGACTACACTGAAAATGCAGGTTATTGTTGTTAAAGTGGCAGCGGCTATCTTGATAACAAAAAGTGAGGTCATGGCTTTATTGTATTTTCTTATCCACTCAACATAGCCGGCAAACAGAACAAAGGGAAGCATAAAAAGGACAAACAGCATGTTCAGGAATCCGGCAGATGAAAGGATGCTGGAAATACCATCCGGTGAGCAGGTGCTTGACGTATCGGCTGTTGAAAAGGCAGAGCCAAATAGAACTGCCAAGATAAAAAAGGTTACAGCAACGGGCAACAAACCATTCGGAAAATGGACTGAAATAGGATGGGCATGGTGTTTTACAAGCTGCTTCTGTAGTGAATCATAAAGTTTTAACCATTTGGGTTTGTTTGCCTCAATGATTGCCTTCTGTTCTGTAATCTGCCGTTCAAGCTCCTTGATTTTTAATCCATCTTTTGATTTTTCGTCAATTTCTGGTTCAAGCAAAATAAACTTTGATGCTGGAGCTTTGCATATTGGGCAGCGATCTGGTGGAGCATCTCCTTCGTGAATGTATCTACAGATTGTGCATTTCCATTTTTTCATTTTATGATTAATTCCTCTTTTATGTATAACGTTTATATTTATG
>CAXNND010000148.1:0-5382 GCA_964203105.1 Desulfamplus sp. | reverse complement strand
AACCCTTTGACAGACATTTTCAAGAAAACAGCGATCGTGGCTTACCACCACAAAGGCAAACGGGGCGTTTTTAAGGGTATCTTCAAGCCATAAAATTCCCCTGATATCTAAATGGTTAGTGGGTTCGTCAAGCAGCAAAATATCTGGTTCAAGGCAGAGTGCCCGTGCAATGGCAACCCTTTTGTGCCACCCGCCGGAGAGTTGGGAGCACAAGAGATGTTCATCTTCAAAGCCGCATTTGCCCAAAATACGTTTAACCCTGCGGTATTTTTCCTGCTCATCAATATCATTATTGTGCACGTCAGCCATATCATAGTGTAAAGGCAACTCGGAATTTAAAGAGGAGATAGCATCAGAGCTAAATGAAGAGGATGTTCTGCCCGAGAGTACATCAAAGAGGGTCTGCTCAATTGTTCTGTCAGGGTCAAGACGATCCTCCTGGGGTAGATATACCAGTCGGGTAAACTGTTTAAGATATTTCTCACCGCTGTCAGGTGTTGCTTCGCCTGCCATCAATCTTAACAGTGTTGATTTTCCGCTGCCATTGCCGCCAATGAGTCCTAAACGCTCTCCTGCTTTTAAATTTATGGAGAGGTCTTCAAATACCGCATCTTCGCCGTAAGTTTTGTATATTGATTTGTAACTGAATAAAAGTGTCATATTTACCGTTTACGCTTGAGATTATAATTAATACTTCTGTAAACCCTGACCATTTTGCTGATGAAGCCTGCTGCAAGGGTAATGCTTATAAGAATCATCAGGGATGCTGCAAAAAAGGTCATGATAAAGTTGAATGGATCCTTGAGCGAGTAAGAACCCACCAGAAGATCGATCCCGAATAGTGTAAAAAAGATGGATATAAGTGTGAAGGCGATCTGGAACGGCCACCACAAGTAGTATTTCATAATTTGTTTACCTTTTTGAACTCTTTTGAAGTCTCTTCACCTTTGCAGCTTTTTATATGCAAGGTGTCCTTTAGGGTTTGACAAACTATTATGATGTTATAAACCTTGTCAAGGCGTAATTCGATTACCATTATATGTGGTCAGTTAATACCCTGTAAGTGTCTGGTTGTATCAGGATTCGGAGAGTAGTAAAAACAGTCAATAAAAATATTTGTTTAAGGAGATTATCGACATGCGGAGATTTAATGGTAGTGTTTCTGGCGGATTTCAAACAAATGGCAGATTATATGATATGATTATTAGAAAAGTCACTCCTATATGTTTAGTGATGATTGCCCTGGCGATTACTGCATTGCCAGATGTATCAGCAGCTAAGTCTGCCCCGCCTATGGTTCCGGCAACTTTCAGTGACATTGCGGATGGTGCAAGACCTGCTGTTGTTAACATAAGAACCACAAAGAACATCAGAGGCGGGGGACGTGTTTTTAACCACTTTTTTGGTCAGCCTGGTGGAGATGAGATGTTCCGCCAGTTTATGGCACCTTTTATGGAGCAGCAGCCAAAGCAATATGAGCAGAACAGCTTAGGTTCTGGATTTATCGTCAGTTCTGAAGGATATATTGTTACCAATAATCATGTTGTTGAAGAGGCAGACAGTATCAGTGTCAAGATGTATGATAACAAGGAGTATGATGCCAAGGTTGTTGGCAGGGATCCCAAGACAGATCTTGCCCTGATCAAAATTGATGGAAAAGGTCTTGCATCGCTTAAACTTGGGAACTCTTCTGATTTGAAAGTGGGTACATGGGTTGTGGCAATTGGAAGCCCATTTGGTCTTGAACAGACTGTCACCGCCGGTATTGTAAGTGCCAAGGGCAGAATACTCGGGTCTGGTCCCTATGACGATTTTATACAAACAGATGCATCCATCAATCCTGGTAATAGCGGAGGACCTCTGCTTGACCTTGAAGGTGATGTGGTTGGTATCAACACAGCTATAATACAGTCAGGGCAGGGGATTGGATTTGCGATTCCATCGGATCTTGCAAGAGGAATTGTGGATCAACTCAAGAGTTCCGGGGAGGTAACCCGAGGCTGGCTTGGAGTTGGTATTCAGGATATAACACCAGAACTTGCCGAATACTATGGAATCAAGGATCGAGATGGGGTACTGGTGGGTACGGTGTATAAGGATCATCCCGCAGATAAAGCCGGTATCAGAGCCGGTGATATCATTGTCCGAGTCGGCAATGAGCCTGTAAAGACAAGCCGTGAACTCTCCACATCAATTGCTGGACATGCAGTAGGAGAAAAGGTTGATATCACCTTTATTCGTGAAGGGCAGATAAAAACTACAAAAGTGACACTCACAAAGCGAAGTGACTCTGATCAGGTTGAACAATCTTTATCTGAATCTGGTGGAGGCAATTTTGATGAGTTTGGCATGAGCCTGAGTACACTAAATGAAGAGATTGCATCGAAATTTGGCTACAACCCAAGGGCAAGGGGTCTTGTGGTTACAGACCTTAAATCTGCCAGTAAAGCTGACCGTTCAGGAGTTAGAGTTGGGGACATTCTCACAGAGGTAAACCACAGGCCAGTTGAAAATATCCGGCAATATGCCAACATCCTCAAGCAGATTCAGCAAGGCTCATCTGTGCAGTTACTGTTTATAAGGGGCAATTCGAGCTTTATAGCTGTCAGACTTGTCAAATAACACTGTAACGTATCTAAAAACTTTAAAAATATAGGGACAGAGCACGATGGCTGTCCCTATATTTTTGAATGCCAAAACTTTCCCTTCACCTTACCACTTGCACAATTGGCTTTTCTGGTGTAATTCCAAAATTAAAAACAGATAGTCAAAATCATGATAGACGATAAAAAGTAATCTATCATGACACCAATCTATAAATAGATAATCGGAATATCAAATTATGAATCGAGTCGTAGATTTTTTGTTTGAAACCAGTATGTTAAAGGCTATCCCTCGATCTGGATATGCTTTTCTCGGCTCTGGCAGTGAAACTGTTGCTGAACACTCTTTTATGACTGCCATGATATGTTTTGCAATCTCCCGTATTGAACCTGGCATTAACACAGAAAGACTTGTCACAATGGCATTGACGCACGATCTGCCAGAGGCAAGAACCGGCGATCTGAACTATGTGCAGAAAAAATATGTTACTGCACTTGAAGCAAAAGCTGCCTCTCACATGGCAGAGGGTTTGCCATTTGGCAGCGAACTGCTCTCTGTTTTGCAGGAATTTAATGAAGCAGAGACTCGTGAGTCAATGCTGGCAAGGGATGCTGATCAGCTATCCTTCATGATTGAGTTGAAAAAAGAGCTTGATACCGGTGCAAAATCACCGGAGAAATGGCTTCCTTTTATTATTGAGAGGATCAAGACTGATACCGGCAGAAAACTTGCACAGGGTATAATGGATTCAAATTGGGATGACTGGTGGTTTAGGAACTACTCAGAGTAGATATTGGCAGGGTAATACACAACCATAAAAAATGTCAAAATTCAATCCTCAGCGAGTCAGGGCTATGAATAAATATCAGGATAGAGAAATCACAAAAATAGTCTGTTTCTGTGCGTTTAATGACTCTTATGTTGTGGAACATCTTCAAAACGAGGATAGTTATCTGCTCAAACTGTGCCGTGATCCCACCAATCTTGAACAGATGGTCGATTCAATACATCCTGATATTATACTCATTGACTCTACAGGAAAGATTTCTGGCTCGAATGAAACCCAAACGCCTGTTTTCCCTCTAAATATAGTTAAACCTTCAGGTTTTATTGAATCTGCTTCAGGTTGTATTCAGCCTGAAGAGCCTCTTGAGCCAGAGGAAATTCTTGAAGCTGTACAAAATCTTGAGACTGAAAAGCTCATTCACCTTCCTGACTATCTGCCTGACCATCTGCATATCTGGGATATCGCTCAAAAATACCAGATCATATTTATATTTGATTCAGATCCAGGTATGGCTGTAAGGCTGCAATGCCTTGAAAACAGATCTGATGTGATGGTTGCTCCGTTTCCATTTGAAGAGCTAAATTTTAGAATCAGACTTCATGTAAACCAGAAGGAGCTTAATCAGCAGATATCATGGCAGAAGGATACTCTCAATCGTGCACTTGAGCACATTGACAATCTCAAGCAGATAGTTTTTGGCACAAGAAAGGCATGGTCAAGCGAAAAAAATCTTCTTCACAACTCATTAAAACAGATCAACATGATGACCAGTGATCGTGATACTCTCAAAAAAGAGCTTCGCGATTCACGGATTAAACTATCTGAAAATATAAAGGGGATAAACTCGTTTCTATGCAACATGGTTGAATCAAGAAATGAATACCAAAAAGGTCACTCTAAAAGGGTTGCAGAGATTGCAGAGTTTGTTGCAGAAAGAGTCGGGGTTGAGCCAAAATCTATCAGGGTGTTGAAAAATGCGGCAATGCTCCATGAGGTGGGAATGCTTCTGATTCCGTCGTCCATACTTAACAAAGAGCCGTCACTGTGGTCAGATTATGAGAAAAACATGATAATACATCATCCATCAAAGGGGGCGGCATATTTAGCAAAGTGTCCAGGGTTTGAGAAGGTTGCCGGAATCATTCGACATCTACACGAAAATTCTGATGGTACAGGTTATCCAGAAGGGTTGAAAAAGAGGTACATTCCGCTGCTATCCAAACTGCTTGCAGGGGCAGATGTTCTGGATCAGATATGGATTGATAACCCCTACTCCTCTGCTGACAGGCTTCTTGAGCTTCTTGAAGAGCAGGCGGGTTCAAGATTGGATCCATCTATTGTGAATTTTCTTGAAAAATATGTAGTAACCACTCTGAATTTTCAAATAAACCGCGATCAAATTATAAATTGCAATCAAATGGATGATAATCATTCTGGAAATAAATATGTAAGGCTCAAGGAGATTCCCGTTTATCAGTTGCGACCAGGTATGGTGACCGGTGCAGGACTTTTCACAAAAACCGGAACAAAACTTTTTTCTTCAGGGACAACTTTGACTGAGGATTCAATCCGTATGATAGAGCAATATACCAAAGAGTATCCGGTTGATGAGACTGTATTTATAAAATTTGATTCATAATAAACAAGATAGACAAACAATTTATTCTTACAAAAGAACAACGGATTTATAGCAGTGGAGTGACATTATGGATATTGCAACAATTATTGGTATGGTATCTGGTCTTGCATTTATTGCAGGAACTATTCTTCTTGGCAGCAGTCTTCTGCTATTTTGGGATACTCCTTCGGTTGTTATTGTTTTTGGGGGAACAGTTGCTTGCGTTTTTGTAGGCTATCCGCTTAAGGATGTATTGAGCCTCGTAAAAGTTACCATGAAAACATTCATGTTTAAGATTGAAAAGCCCGAAACTATTGTTGCCAATCTGGTTGAGATATCCAACAAGGCAAGAAAGGGTGGCCTTCTGTCAATT
>CAXNND010000147.1:0-5411 GCA_964203105.1 Desulfamplus sp. | reverse complement strand
ACAGAGGATGGTTTCATAAATTCAGTGATACCAAGAAGTGCCCCCAACATACAGATATTGAACACAATCGGTTTTCTTATCTTCTCCATGACCATATCATACATGGGCACCTCAATCTGTCTTGCATCAACCTTTTTGGTGGTTTTGACAAATCGTGAGTCAGTGAGGACGATTCCGCCCGGTCTGATAATTGACGAATAATTTATATAAGCCTCCTGAGTCAGACAGACAAGAACATTTGCCTGGTTAACTTCAGGATAATAGATAGGCTGAGTGGATATTATCACATCGCTTCTGGTTGAGCCACCTCGTGCAGCCGCACCATAGCTCTGGGTCTGGGTTGCATTCATACCCTCATGGATTACCGCTGCTTCAGCCAAAATTATACCGGCAGTGATAACCCCTTGACCTCCTGACCCTGAAAAAACAAATCTGGTTCGCTTCATTTTTTGTTCTCCTTCATCTATTTTTCACAAGTCTGGTTGGCTATATTGATCAAGGTCTGGTCAAGATTGCTGTTCTGACTCTGTTTCATGGCTCTTGCAACTATCTTGTCATACTCCTCGCAGTATTCAGGTGCGTCAATATCGACAAAAATACCCCGTGGAATGAGTGCCGGATCGTTTTCCAGAGCCTTGGACCCGATTTTTGCTGTTGTGTTCTTCTGGAACTCCAGCATCTGTGCAGCATCTCCCTCCTTGTTCTTCCTGCCATAGTGGGTGGGGCACTGGGATAGAATCTCAACCACAGAAAAACCCTTGTGCCGAATAGCTTTTTTCAAAATATCAATAGATTCCAAAACATGATATGCAGTACTTCTTGCAACAAATGTGGCACCGGCTGCGACTGAGAGCTTCACAACATCAAACTGGTTATCAATTGTGTTGTAGGGTGCTGTTGTTGCCTTTTTCCCGGGTCCTGAAAGTGGGGAATACTGACCGCCTGTCATCCCGTAAATCCGGTTGTTCATAACAATTGCAGTGATATCAATGTTTCGCCTTGCTGCATGGATAAAGTGATTGCCACCGATTGCAAGAGCGTCACCATCTCCCATTGGCACCAGAAGTTTAAGCTCCGGTTTGCTCAATTTTACACCAGTTGCAAATGCCAATGCACGTCCATGAAGAGTGTGAAGAGAGTGAAAGTCAACATAACCTGAAATACGGGCAGAACAGCCGATGCCCGAGGTCATTACAATTTCATTTTTATCAAGCCCAAGTTCATCAACAGCCCTTAACAGGGAGTTTAGAATAATACCGTGCCCGCATCCAGGACACCACATCTGGGGAAAATATCGCTGTCTTATGTAATCTTTTATTGCCATTTTTTATACCCCTCTACCCTGAATCATACGAAGGAGCGTTTTGATATTAGTTGGTGTAATGAGCTTGTTGTCAATCCTGTTTGCAAGGAAAACCTTGGATGGATTATCAACACACGCCTTTACCTCTTTCATAACCTGTCCCATATTCATCTCAACCACAATCACAGCCTTTGCATTTGCACACTTTTCTCTGACCATTGCCTCTGGAAATGGCCATATTGACTGAAGTTCCAGCACTCCAACCTTTTCACCCCTTTCACGTCTGTTCTTTGCCATGTGAATGGCAGAACGGGCAGATGAGCCGTAAGAGATAAGTACGTATTCAGCACCTTCAAGAAAATGCTCCTTATATCTTGTGATTGTGTGGACATTGTTTTCAATCTTGTCAACAAGATGGTGGAGAAGCTCACGCACCACCTGAGGGTTGTTGGATGGAAAACCCCACATGTCATGGAAAAGTCCGGTTACATTGTAGCGGTGCTCCCCACCAAAGTCTGACATTGGGAGACGTCCATCCTCTCTTGGTAGATAGGGGTGGTAGTCAACCCCCTTTTTAACTGAAGTTCTCAATCGGTCAACAATAGGAAGTTCTCCCTTTTCAGGAATCACAAGTTTTTCTCTCATGTGACCTACAACTTCGTCAAACAGAAGAATAACCGGAGTACGGTGAGTCTCTGCAAGGTTAAAGGCATCTACTGTCACCTCAAAGACATCCTGATGGTTTGAGGCAGTAAGTGCGATAATGGCATGATCTCCATGAGTTCCCCAGCGTGCCTGGTTGACATCACCCTGGCTTACATGGGTGGGATTGCCTGTTGAAGGTCCTCCTCTTTGGACATTTACAATCACACAGGGAATCTCTGCCATGCAGGCGTAGCCAAGAGCCTCCTGCTTTAAGGAAAAACCTGGACCGCTTGTGGCAGTCATAACCTTATGGCCGGTCAGTGATGCACCGATAATTGCACACATGGAGGCGATCTCATCCTCCATCTGTATAAATTTCCCTCCTTTTTCAGGCAGCTTCCTGGATAAAATTTCTGCAATTTCAGTAGAAGGGGTTATCGGATAACCTGCAAAAAAATCGACTCCTGCATAAAGTGCTCCTTCAACACACGCCTCATTTCCCTGGACAAATCTGATATTATCAGTCTTTATACCATTATTATCAGTCGGACTATTAGTTTTGATATTATCGGTCATTTTCAATCACCCTGTTCACTTGTATTGATTGACTCTTCACTCGTGCTGATTGCATCTTTAACCGTGCCAATTGCATCTTGGTCAGATTGCTCTGTTATCACCTCAATTGCAAGATCTGGACACCTAAGTTCACAAAGTTTGCAGCAGATGCAATCTTCGGGCCTTATCGCAACAACTTTTTCCTGGGAATCAAGCTCAAGGACATGCTTGGGGCAGAAGTGGACGCATATCCCGCATCCCTTGCACCAATCCCTATTGATTAAATGTTCCTTCAGTTTAAGCCTTGCCATACTCTCCTCTGTCTGTTTGTTTATAATAATGGCGTAAAACCCATATCCCTTTAGGATAGGGGATCGCAAGCCATCGGTTGGACTTTAAATCTACTGAATACCATTCATTAAATGTGGCATCATCCTGATATTATGCGGAGCATGAATAGTTGATTTTGAAACTCAAGTCAAGTAATAACGATTAGACAATTCTGATTTCGGGTTTCAGAGAGATAATCTTGTCAGACTACCTGCCAAAAAATGTGCGTAACCATGAAAACAGCCCTCTCTTTTCAGGAGGAGAAGCTGAACCAGAAGTATAGGAAGAAGGTGGTTTGACAGAATCTGAGGCTGACTCTTTCAAGCTCTTTTGGGGGATAGCTTTTCCAGTTTCTCTGGTTTGTGTTTCAGAAGATTTCATTTTAAGAATCGAGATGATCTCTGAAACAATTTTTTGCTGCTGCTCTTTCTCTGCAAGGAGTGATAAGCCGTTTTTTGAAATATAGGTATTGTCAAGCAGGTCAAGAGATGAAAACTGTGATGGTTGACCATTTTGAATCTTATCTGTATTGTTCTCAGGATTGTCTGCATCTTTGGCTATTTTTACAAGAGCGGCGGCAAATTGAGTAAGTGCGGCAATTTCCCTGTATTCTGGCTCTGCTGATTCAGGATGTTGATAATATCCGACAGCAGCACAGACATTGGGGGGAAGATGCCAGGATTCCAAAATCTTCTCTGCCACAAGAGCGTCAGTTGTTCCAAATATTTTTAGCTCAGCCGACTCTAATGGCTCTCCAGAACTTCGGGTGAGTTTGATGCATTGATAAAACCTTTTAGGATCATAAACAGCAAGGATCAATTTTCCTATTCCATGGAGCAGCCCTGCAATGTAGAGATCTCCCGGCAACGATTCGACCAGAAGCCTTGAATCTCCAAGTCTTCTGTTTACTATGGCACATGCCCACGCCTCTTCCCAGTAATCCTTGTCCGAAAGCTCCTTTATCTGCGGAAATGGGGGAAGTGTATTTTTAAACAGATAGATGTATAGAGAGGATATTGTATCTGAAAGACCTATACGCATTATAGCATCGCGTAAACTGACGATATCTCTGCCTGTAGTGTAATATGGCGAGTTGGCAAGTTTAAGAATCTGTGCAAAAAGGACGGGATCCTTCTGAATCAGCCCATCAAGTATCTTGATGTCGATTTTACTTACAGGCTTTTGTGCTATAGAAAGAAGTTGCTGGGCAGATGCAGGTAAAGAGGGGATTTTGACTCCTGACTCAATAATTTCCAGAGCAATATTATGTGACATAAGGTTTCTGTTGTGCATATTTTATTTAATCTCCTGAGCTTTTAAAGATTTGGAAAAGGTTACATTAAAACAGATGGAGAGAACAATGTCAAAAATGGTCAGCGTTATTATCCCTACATTCAACCGCGGATGGTGCATTCTTGAGGCTGTAAAATCTGTGGTTGCTCAGGATTACTCATCGACAATTGAAATAGTCGTTGTTGATGACGGTTCAACCGATAACACGGAAGAGCTGCTTAAAATATTTGTAAATAAACATATTATCTCTACTTTATCAGATTCTACAGAGCAAGATAAATTTATCGATCAAAATAGGGTTACAAATTCTGGAGAAAAATTTACATATCATGGGCAGATATTGTTCAGGCTCTTAAGACAGGAGAACAGAGGTGTCAGCTCTGCCAGAAATCTTGGTATAAAAAATAGCCGTGGGGACTTTATAGCCTTTTTGGATTCAGATGATCTATGGCTGCCAGACAAGCTCTCATGCCAAATTGATTTTTTCCGTGAAAACCCTGATGCCATGATCTGCCAGACAGAGGAGATATGGATGAGAAAAGGTAAAAGGGTCAACCCCAGGGTCAAACACAAAAAGCTCTCGGGCATGATCTTTGAACCTTCTCTCCATCTTTGCCTTGTAAGCCCGTCAGCAGTGATGATGAGGCGTCAGTTTTTTGATATCAAGGGGCTTTTTGATGAGACTCTTGTTGCGTGTGAGGATTATGATCTCTGGCTGAGGACAGCAACCGATATGCCAATATGGCTTGTTGATAAAGTCTGTATCATCAAAAATGGGGGGCATTATGACCAGCTCTCATCAAACCACTCGCTTGACAAATACAGAATCCGTTCAATTGTAAATCTGCTCAATGGTGACGCGAATCGGTTTAATATCGATATTGCGAATCACACAATTGCGACTCATCTGAACAGCTCACAAAGAGATGCAGCCATCAAGGTGCTTTGTGAAAAATGTGAGATTTACAGTCAAGGGTGCATCAAAAGAGGCAAGATAGATGAGGCAAAATATTACAGTGAAACAGGCAAATTCTGGACAGCCGCCTCATCCCGACCACTGTAGGAGAATCAGGGCGTTGGGTATTTTTTTAGTTTTCTCCTATCACAATCTCATAGGTTCCAGATCTCTTGTTTGGTGCTGCCTCATATATTCTGCAACTTGAGATATCCTCTTTGAGCAGAAGTTTTGATTTGGTAGCTGCAATAGATGTCCCTGACATTATCTGAATATTGACACAAACCTCTGCTCTGGGCTGACTTCTCATGCAAAACTCTCTAAGCCCTT